>CAUZIR010000007.1:0-16379 GCA_963579815.1 Dehalococcoidia bacterium | reverse complement strand
GCTCTGGGCAAAAAACCCAGATAAACGAACCCTGTTATGTCCAGCCCGGAAATGGATATGGCGGCCGTCACAGACGACGGGCCGGGCACGGAGACTACTTCGACTCCGGCCTCAGTTGCGGCTCGGACCAGTTCGTCGGCGGTGTCGTTTATGCCGGGGGTGCCCGCGTCGCAGACTAGGGCGACGTCGTTTTCTTGCAGCGCCGCCAGCAAAGACTCAAGTTTTGCCGGAGACGAGTGGCGGTGATAGCTCGTGACCCGGGTCGAGATGCCGTGGCGACTGAGCAGACGGCGGGTGACACGGGTGTCCTCGGCGGCGATGAGGCCGACGGTGCCCAGGACGCTCAGCGACCGGGCGGATACGTCCTGCAGGTTACCTATAGGGGTAGCGACTATGTGGAGTTTGTTCATTCTCAGGCCGACAGCCTGAGTCTAATGGTTTCAGGTGATGCCGGGGGCGTGAGAGTGCACCGGTATGACCTGGATGTCGAACGACTCCCAGATTAAGAACTTGCGGATTCCTATGGCGAGGCCTCTGGACCACGTCGCCATTTTCTGGGAAACGAGCAGCCTTATGGGCTCGTCGCCCTCGGTTGCGATTTGGAAAGTGCGGTAGGAGTCCAGCTTTTTCCCTCGCAGGTAGGTGTGGACCGACACCTCGGGCTTGCCCCCTCAGCCTATGGGGGGAATGAAGTCGATGGCGGCGGTGCCGCCCCGGCTACGGATGAGGCCAAACGCTTGTGGGGTGAGGTCGATCTGCATTCTGGATATGCTCCAGGTTAAGTCTACGTCTTAAGTCTACGTCGGTCGGCCATTAGGCCGCTCTCTAAATGGTAGTATTCGCTCACTTCGACCCGGCCCGCCTTGCGGCGGGAAAGAATCAGAGGAGGCCATCACGGCGAAATCTACCGATTCAAGTACCGCAGGCTGGGGCAAGCTGGCGGAGTTGGAGGAGGGAGATCGGACGGCGAAGATGGCCGAGCACTTCACCGAAATCCACTCACTCCAAGAGGGCGAACGGAGTGCCCGGTTGGGGGCCATCATCCGGGGGGGAAATCGAACTCTCGGACGACGCAATGGTCGACCTGTCCGAGTCCCGTCTGCTGGCCTGGCTGACCATGGACAAGGCGATGGCCACGCAGGTCGCCGAAGAGTTCCAGACGGCTATGGACAGCGTACCCGGCAAGATCGCCATGAAGCACGCGACCATAGACCAGACCGTCTCTCTGCACTTCGACGGCGATCAGTTGACGTTGCTGGCAGAGTTGGACCCGAAGATTTTCCGATCAATGCCCGGGGTCGTCGTCGAGTCGACCGAGCCAGTCACACCCGCCGCCCCAGAGAGTTCACCCTAGTGGAAATTTTGGTAGGCGAAGTTTTGGCCAGTGAAGGTGTGACAAGGGAAGTTTTGACAGGCGCAGGAGCCGACTAGAGCCATGGACAGCGGGCGACGAAACGCAGGGTCGAGGGGCAAAGGCACGCCAATGGGCGCGCTGGACTTGGACCGGCTGCGCGACGAGAACCCCGACTTTGACTCGCTCGCCTCTCAGCTTTTCCTGTCCATGCTCGCCAATTCGCCCATTGGCGTGTACGTGGTTGACGACGGCGTCTTCAGCCTGACCAACAGTTATTTCCAGGAAGGGACCGGCTACGAGCACGATGAGCTTATCGGCAAGGAGCCAAGGTTCCTGGTGGTACATGGTGATAAAGACGAGGTGCGACAGGCGGCCACCGCGATGCTGCGCGGCAGGCGCAAGGAACCGTACAAGTTCCGCATTCGCACCCGCAGCGGCGACATTCGCTGGATAGTCGGCGGCATAGGCTTTTTTTACTATGGCGGCAAGCGAGCCGCCATTGGCTACTACATGGACGTTACGGAGGAGGAGCGCTTGAAGGTGGCTCTAAGAGACTGCGATCGCCAGCGCCGTGGACTGGCCGCCCAGCTGGGTATTCCCAGTGCGCTTTGATGAGATGCGCTGTGATGGGATGCGCTTTAGTTGGGGCGTAGTTTGACGGCCACCAACGGAGCAACGAGGGGCGCTGAACCGGTGCCCGATACGATGAGGGCCGCCGTCTACACGGGGCCTCAGCAATTCGAAATTGAGCATCTTCCCGTCCCCGGACCGGAGGGCGGCGAAATTCTGGTGCGCATCGAGTACGCCTCTATTTGCGGCACCGACGTGCACGGCTTCATGCACGACGTGGTACCTCATGGGTCCACGCTGGGTCATGAGTACTCTGGCTCGGTCGCTGCCCTCGGTCCGGGTGTAACCCGCTGGGCCGTTGGCGACGCCATCGTCGGCGGGGGGGGCGAGCGGCCGCCTGGCATACCCCGTTTCGTGGATGCCGACCCGAGGTTGAACTTCCGCAAGGCGGGCTGGCAGATGCAGCCGCCGTCGTCGCGGGCCTACGCCGAGTACGTGGTCATGAAGGAGTGGCAGCCGCTAATGCTGCCCGAGAATGTCAGCCTGCTGTCCGCGTCCATGACCGAGCCGTTGTGCAAGGGCGTGCGGTCCATACACAAGGCGCGCTTTCGTATTGGCGACTCGGTCGCCGTCATCGGCGCGGGGCCCATCGGCCTGCTGTGCATACAGGTGGCCCAGGCGGCGGGCGCGTCCCAGGTGATCGCCATCGAACCGGCGCCCGCGAGAGCGGATGCGGCAAAGAGGTCCGGCGCTGACCTGGTGCTCGACCCGCGCGAGGTCGACCTAGAGGAAGCGCTGGTGGAGCTAATAGACGGCAAGGGCCCCAACGTGATCATCGAGACGGCCGGTGCGCGCGACACGCTTTCGGACGCCATGTCGGCGGTGCGCAAGCGCGGGTCGGTGGTGCTGGTGGCGCTGTCGTGGGACCCGGTGCCGGTAATGCCGGTGGACTGGATAGCCCGCGAAATACGCATGGTGACGACCATCTCGGACGAGCCCTCCGACTGGCGCACGGGGCTGGACCTGATGGCGCGAGGGCTGGTGAACACCGGGCCCCTGCTGGCTCCGGGCGCGGTGGTGCCACTAGAGGACATCCAGGGCGCGTTCGAGTCGCTGACCACCCCCAGCGACCAGATCAAGATGATCGTGAGGCCTTAGGCCGCTGCCCGAACCCCGCATCTAGGGGTGGCTACCACGCCGACGAGTTCTTCAGGACCCGCCTGCTTCTTTTATCGGTCCCTCCTCGATAATCTGGACCGGACGCCCTTCCAATTCCTTCGGCACCTAGTCTACCGCGTCACGGAAAGCCGCGGGCCGGTTTACGTCAAAATACGCCTTGATCACAAGCCGGTCTAAGAGAGCACCATCCTTCTCTTCGCGACCCGTACCGATCGCAACTACACCTGGGATGGCCATTAGTTGACCGTGGTACATGTTTTTGACTTCGAGAACTCGCTTTCCTACAGGGTCCAACTTCTCCCATAGGCGTAGGTCGCTGGAATTCATCCCCTTTGAGGGAGTGTCGCTGGTCACGATACACTCCGAGGGGTCGATGGGATCGACCACGGGGTGGGCGAATCCTGCTCGGGCAGGTGTCGGTTGCGGCGGTTCGGCAGCAGCGGTGGACACTGGCTGTTCACCGACGGGCGTCGGCTGGACGCTGTCGCGAGTCGGCGTTGGCTGCGGACCGTCATCGGCGAGGCTCCGTGCGTCGCTGCACTGGATCAGCAGCGCGGCAGCGGCCACGGCAACCAGAACAAGCGACGGACCGTGAATGGCGTCCTAAATCGCATCGGTCAATTTACTCACACTTGCGGCCCCAAATGTTCGTTGGCCGTCGCCCCTCTAGCCCCCGCGCTTCAGGGCTCGGCCGGGCAGTGCGCCGGTGTGGCGGCCCTCGTCGATTACTACCTCGCCATTAACGATGACGTAGTCAATACCAGTAGACAGCTCTTTTGGCTTTTGCCTCGTGGCGTGGGCGCGAATTTCGTCGGCGTCGAAGATGGCGAGGTCGGCCTTGAAGCCGTCTTTTATCAGGCCCCTGTCGGGGATGCCCACCCTGAACGCCGGGTAAGACGTCATCTTGCGAATGGCGTCGGGCAGCGACACCTTTTTCTCCTCCCGCACTATCTCCGAGAGGATGACGGGGAAGCAGCCGTAGCCCATGGGCGCGGGGAAGTCGCCGATGAGCAGCGCGTCGCTACCCACCATGTACAGGGGGTGGGCGATGAGGTCGGGGATGATGCTGGCGTCCACGGCGTCGGCGAAGTACGACACGCGCAGGTTCTCTTCCAACAGCAGGTCGCACAGGGCGTCTACCGGGTGCTGTTTGCGCATCTCGGAGACCATGGCGATGGACTTGCCCTCGTAGCGTTTGTTCTGGGGCTCTTTGAAGTAGGTCAGCCACATCTCGTCCCACCCCAGGGAGCGGGGGATGACCTCTTTGCGCAGGCGCTCGCGGCCCTCTTCTGATGCCAGCACTGCCTTTAATGCTTCGGGGCCGCCGTCGTGCGCCCAGTCGGGGAAGACGATGAGGATGCGGGTGCCGCCGTACTTGT
Organism: Dehalococcoidia bacterium; assembly: GCA_963579815.1. Taxonomy (GTDB): domain Bacteria; phylum Chloroflexota; class Dehalococcoidia; order Lucifugimonadales; family UBA2962; genus CAUZIR01. Next base: position 11,897 of record CAUZIR010000007.1, on the reverse strand, counting down.
AGGGGAAGCAGTCGAAGGTGACGTCTAACCCTTCGTCCCTGGCCGACTCTACGAGATCGAAGATGCGATTGACGCCGCCGGGGTTGGTGGTGCGCCTGAACATGTGCGTCAGGTGAATGGGTATGCCGCTACGCCTGCCGATCTCTAATGCCTCCCTGAACGGGTCGAGGAAGCGGTCGCCGAGGCGGTAGCGCACGTGCGTGTGGTAGAAGCCGCCAAGCTTAGCGGCCTCTTTCGATAGCTCGACCAGCTCGTCGGTATCGGCAAAGTTGCCGGGCGGGTAGTCCAGGCCCGTCGAGATGCCGAACGCACCTTCGGACATGGCTTCTCTAAGCAGGGCCTTTTGGTTCTCCATGTCTTTCTTTGTCGGAGCGTTGCTCCCCCAGCCCATTGCGCCCACGCGCAGCGGCGAGTTGCCCACGACGTAGGCGATGTTGACGGCGACTTTGCGGTCGAACATGGCCAGGTATTCGGTGACGCTGTTCCAGCGTTGGGGCAGGTCGGGATCGCCGTCGAGGCCGGAGTTGATGCGGATCATCTTGTCCAGATCGCCCGGGTTATGGAAAGGGGCGTAGGAGTTGCCGTCTATGCCGATGACCTCGGTCGTCACCCCCTGGTGCACTTTTGGCATGTGCTCTGGCTGTTCGAGGATTACCAGGCCTGAGTGAGCGTGCACGTCGATGAAGCCGGGGCTGACGACGCGGCCGGTGGCGTCGATAGTGCGAGTCGCCTGGACCCCTGACACATCGCCGCGCAGGACCTCCAGTGCGCCGTCCCGCACGCCAATCGACAGGTACTGGCCGGGGTTGCCCGCGCCGTCGAGTACCAGACCGCCGGTTATCAGAAGGTCGTACATCGCCACTCCTAAAGCTGGGTTTGTGGGGGCCAGACTAAGCGCGCCGAACCCGCCGGTCAACGATGTCGGCTCCATTTGGTATCCTTGCCGCGCCATGAGCCTGAACTCCCATCCGGCCAGTGACTCAGCCAATGACCTGGCCTGTGAACAAGATCGGACTGCTGTCGTAGCGCTCGCCGAGCGCCTTGCGACGGACAGCCTGGGCCCACGAGCGGTGGGCTACGACGAGTCGGCGAGCCATCCCTTAGAAAACTGGGCCGACCTGCGCGAACAAGGCCTGCTCAGGGCCACGGTGCCACAGGAACACGGCGGGTTAGGCCTGGACACACACACCTACATCCGGGTGATCGAGCGGCTTGCCCGAGGGTGCGCCAGCACCGCGATGACGACCAACATGCACTCGGTGGTGCTGCGTCTCGTAGAAGCGCTGGGCACGCCGGAGCAGCGCGCCATCATCTACGCCGACGTGGTCGAACAAGGGGCCATGCTGGGTAGCTGGGGCAGCGAGCCCGACATGCGGCCGACTACCGGCACTCGGCTGACGACTGTAAGCCCGGTAGACGGCGGCTATGTCGTGAACGGTCGCAAGCACTTCGGCACCATGGCCGGTGCCGCCAGCCGCTACATGGTGCACTGCACGATGGCGCCGATGCCGGAAGGGGCTGGTGACGACGCATACCAGCTTGTGCTGGTGCCCGCCGGGTCCAAGGGGCTGACCATAGAGGGCGGCTGGGACCCGATGGGCATGCGGGCCACGGTGAGCCCGGCGTCTAATTTCAAGGACTGCTTTGTGGACGCCAGCGCGCTGCTGGGCAAACCCGGCCAACCCAGAACGGCCGGCGTGATGGAGCTATTCGGCCTGGGGTACGCAGCCGTCTATTTAGGCGTGGCGCGGCAGGCGTTCGACATGGCCGTGGCCCACGCAAAGACGAAGCGTTACGAAGACGAGACCGAAACGCTGGCCTATCAGTCTCCCGTTAGACGGCACATCGCAGAGATGGCGGCGGAGTTGCACGGGGCCGTCGCGATTCTGGACGAGATGGCGCAGGGCTGGGACGCAGCACCACCCCAAGCCCACGCGCTGATGGCGGCGCGGGCCAAGTACGCGGGCTCCGTCACGGCGCTGTCGGTCACGTCGCGCGCCATGCACGTGGTCGGCGGCCGTGGCGCACTGAGAAAGCGCGGGCTGGAGCGACTGGTACGAGACGTACGCACCGCGACCCTGATGCCCCCAAACGAAGACCGGTGCCTGGAAATAATAGCCAGCGCCGAGCTGGGAACAACACCTGTAGGAGTCCTCGATGCCGCTTCTAAATAGTGGGTCCGTTGCAGTCGTGACCGGTGCCGGTCGGGGCATTGGCCGAGTCATCGCCATCCGGTTCGCCCGGGAGGGCTCGGACGTGGTGCTCGCCGCCCGCAGCGTGGACGGCATGAAAGAGACGGCCAAAGAGATCGAGGCGCTGGGTCGCAGGGCGCTTGTGGTGCCGACCGACCTGACCGACCGGCAGCAAGTTGAGCGCCTGGGCACGACCGCGCTCGCCGAGTTCGGCCGCGTGGACACGCTGGTCGCCAACAGCGGCGCAGGCGGGCCGGTGGCACCGATGTGGGAGATCGAACCGGACGACTGGGACGAGACGTTCGCGGTGAACGTGCGGGGGACGTTCCTGTGCTGCAAGGCGTTCATGCCGCAGATGGTCGAGCGAGGCAGCGGGTCGGTCGTCATAATCGGCTCGATGACCGGCAAGCGCCCCCTGCCCAACCGCACGCCCTACTCGGCGAGCAAGATGGCGCTGGTGGGCATGGCGCGCACGCTGGCGCTCGACGCCGGGTCGCACGGGGTGCGGGTGAACGTCGTCTCGCCGGGACCAGTGGAGGGCGAACGCATCGCCTGGGTCGTCGAAAACCTCGCCAAGACAAAGGGCATCACCGAAGAGCAGGCCGAGGCCGAGCTGGTGGCCGCGTCGCCCCTGGGCCGCTTCGTCAAACCCGACGACATCGCATCGGCGGCGGTGTACCTGGCGTCCGAAGAGGCGGCCTCAATAACCGGCGAAGACATGAACGTCTCCGCCGGTGTGGTCATGTACTGAGCAAAAACACGAACGGTTAATTGCCAAAGCGATGAGGCGATAAGCCGAAGAATCCCTGACGAGCCGGGCAAAGCCCGTGCGGAGAAGCCGATGAGCGCTAGCGCGAAGAGCCCTAGAGCGAGGCCGGGCCTCGCGGAGAGAAAGTGAAAAGATGAGCAAGCTAATAGACCTGTCCGTAGACATTTACCAGGGGATGAACGTGTATCCCGGCCACTTAAAGACGGTGATCTTCCAACACGTCACCCACGAGGAGACGAAGGACCGGTTCGAGGGCGGGTTCTCGTTCCAGACCACCGGGTTCATGATGAACGACAACGGCCCCACTCACGTGGACGCCTTCAGTCACCTGGACCCGGACCCGGATGCCCAGACCATCGACCAGATGCCGCTGGACCTGTTCTTCGGCGACGCCATATGCATTGACGTGTCGCACAAAAAGACGGCCGAGGACATAGACGCCGCCGACCTCGACGACGCCGTCGCCCGCTCGGGGCAAGAGCTACGCAAGGGCGACATTCTGCTGCTGTACACCGCCACTTACGACCGCTACAAGGACACGCCCCAGTACCTGAGCGAGTTCCCCGGCATAAGCGAGTCGGGCAGCCAGTGGATAGTGGACAACGGGGTGAAGACCTTCGGCGTGGACTCGCCGACGCCGGACAACCCTACGTCGAAGACCTACCCGTGCCACATGATGTGCCGCCGTGAGCACATTACCCACTACGAGAACCTGTGCAACCTCGACCAGCTGGTGGGCAAGCGCTTCACGTTCATGGGCTTCCCGCTAAAGCTGCGCGGCTCCCACGGCGGCCCGACCCGCGCCGTCGCGATTATCCAGGACTAACTCTTCAGCTAAAAGCTAAGCACGGTGCGGGCTTGCCTGCCTGCCACCATGTCCTCGAAGGCCTCGTTTAGCTCGTCCAGCGGGCGGGTGGCGGTGAGAAGTTCGTCGAGCTTGAGCCGCCCGTCCATGTACATGTCAATGATCCAGGGAAAGTCCTCCCTGGGCCGGGCGCTGCCGTAGAAGGTGCCCATGACGGTGCGGTCGTAGAACAGCGACATGCCGGGCACCGACACCTCGGCACCCGTGGCGGGCACGCCAACCATGACGCACATACCGCCGGGCCGGATGGCGGCGAACGCCAGGTTGAAGGTGGGGGTGAGGCCGACGACCTCGAAGGAGTAGTCGGCACCTCCGCCGGTGATTCGGTTGATCTCGGCAAGCGCGTCCTGCTTGGACGAGTTTATGAAGTGCGTGGCACCGACGGACTCTGCGTAACCCAGCTTGGCATCGACGGTGTCCACGGCGATTATCTTCGACGCAGATGCGAGAGAGCAGCCCTGCACGACGTTGAGGCCGACGCCCCCGCAGCCGATAACCACGGCTGTCGCCCCTTGCTCGACTTTCGCCCGGTTCACCACCGCGCCGATGCCCGTCATGACACCGCAGCCCACGAGGCACGCCTTGTCCAACGGCACGTCGTCGCGGATTTTGACGAGGTAGCCCTCGGCGACGACAGTGCGGTCGGCGAACGTGGCCAGGTCGGCAAAAATGGGTGCGCCGTCTTTGGTAAACCGGTGGGTGCCGTTCGGCATAAACCCGGAGCCCAGGGCGTGCCACTCGCACAGGTTGGTCTTGCCCACGGTGCAGTTCCGACAGCGACCGCACTGGGCCGTGAGGGAAAACACGACGTGGTCGCCAGCCACGACGGTGGTGACGCCGTCGCCGACCTCTTCCACCACGCCCGACCCCTCGTGGCCCGGTATGTACGGGAGGGTGTCTATCGCCAGGTGGCCGTCTATGCGGTGGTAGTCGCTGTGGCAGACACCGGCGGCGGCCATCTTCACCCTCACTTCGCCAGGTCCGGGGTCGTCGAGGTCTACAGACTCGATGCTCAGCGGCGTGTGAGGTGCGGTGAGGATGGCTGCGCGCATGGTTTTGGCCCTTTCGGCTAGCTCAGCTTGGCGATGAGCGCGAGGCTCTCGGGGTGAGACGTCTCGCCGGCGGCCGTTAGCTCGGCCTCGCGCTTGACCAGTATGGCCAGCACAGCGGCGTCCAGGTCGGTGTCAGCAAGCTCACGAATTGGCGCGAGCGCGGCGTCGGCCTCTACCTTCCACGGCTCCAGTTTGTCGGCGACGAAGACGACCTTGCCCGCCTCGTCGAAGTCCGACCAGCCGTAGGTGTGCCAGCGAACGGCGTTGATGACTCTGGCGTCGTCGAGGCCGCCTTCAGCCACCATCCAGGCTGCAGCGACGGCACCGTGCAGCAGCATGGGCTTCGCGCTCTCTAGCGGGCCTATCTCTACTCCGTACTTGCCGGCCATCTCGATGAGCACGTGGTTGGGCTCGGCCTTGAACAGGTCATGAGTCGAAGCGGCCAAGTCGCAGGGCTCGGGCGCGACGCCGTGGCGCTCGGCCAGATCGATGGCGAGTATGCGGGTGCGGTTCATGTGCACCTGCACGCCGCGCTGAAGGTTGTTGAACTGCTTGGCAGTCAGGACCAGTAACGAGGGCATCAGCCCATTCTCCCTAGTTTTTCTCCCCCAAGTACGTGGAGGTGCAGGTGATCGATTAGTTGTCCGGCGTCACCCCGCTGGTTGATGACCAGGCGATACCCAGAGTCGGCGATGCCCTCGGTCTGGGCCATCTGCCGGGCGACCATGACCATATGGCCGACCATACTCGTGCGCTCAGCGTCGAGGCCCTCCAGGTGCGTGAAGTGGTCGTTGGGGATGACGAGCAAATGGACCGGAGCCGCCGGGGCAATGTCGCGGATGACGAAGCAGGTGTCGTCGCTATGCAGCGTGTCTCCGGGTATCTCCCCGGAGCGTATTTTGCAAAATATGCAGTCGTCTGAGCCAGCCATTGCGTCGTTCGCCTAGTCCGAGTCGCCAACTATGGCGACCGCCTCAATTTCGATGAGAAATTCCGGCTTCACCAGGGCCGCGATTATGACTGTCGCCGAGGCCGGTCCGTTTTCCGGGAACATGGCCAACCGGGCGGAGGCGTAGGCGTCGTAGTCGGCCACGTCCACCAAGAAGGTGGACACCTTCACCAAGTCATCCCGCTGGCCGCCCGCAGCCTCTAGAGCCGCACCCACGTTGCGCAGGCACTGGACGGCCTGGGCACCGCAGTCGCCCGGTCCCACAAGGTTGCCGTCGCTATCAAGGGCGACCTGCCCGGAGACAAAAATCGTGTTACCCACGCGGGCGGCCGGTGAGTAGCCGGACGGCTTGCCGTTCGGGTTGGGAAAAAATACCTGCCTGGCCATGTCGGACCTCTCTTGTTTAGCTGGTCTACTCTGACTGGGCTGGGCCTAGCCGGGCATCTGGAGTATCTCTACGCGAGTGTCCTGCGGGCACTTCACGAAGGCAATGCGCAGGCCGCCGGCCACGTCGATGGGGCCTTCCAGCAGCTCGGCACCCAGTTCGCCCAGGCGCTTAATCTCAGCGTCAAGGTCGTCGACGGTAATCCCGATGTGCTCCAGGCCCCAGCGGGCTCCAGAATCGCCGCCGTCGAGCGTCTCGCCGGTGCGGGCGTTGGAGATGTTTATGCGGGTGCCATCGACCGTGTCGCAGGCGATGAAGCGGTCACCGAACTCGCGGGTCCAGTCGTTAGCTACGGTGAAGCCGAAGGCCTTGCCGAACCACTCGGCGGCGGCGGCTGGGTCTTCTGCCTTGATGTGCACGTGGTTGAATTCGTAAGTCACAATTCCTCCCAAAAAATCGTAGAAAAGTTCTCTTTGAGCAGCCCGGTTTTGCGCCCATTCGCGCGCCTTTCCCAGCGGCCTTTGTGGTCCCTGGCGCGGCACCTGCTGCGGGCCATGCCACAGCAAGCGGGCAACTCGCCGATTAGGCTAGGGGACGGCTACGGGGAGTGTCAAGGACGGACGGCGGCGGCGAAGGCGCGGATTTTGGCTTCGTCTTTGACGCCGTCGGTCTCTACTCCGCTGGAGACGTCTACTCCCCAGGGCTCGACTGTCGTTATCGCTTCACCGACGTTGTCGGGTGTCAGGCCACCGGCCAGGACGATGTCCCGGTCGCGGGCAATGGCCCTGGCGATGGACCAGTCAAAAGAGGTGCCGGTGCCGCCCAGTCGGCCGGGTTCGTAGGCGTCGAGCAGGGCCCGGTGGCCCGCCGTTAACACCTCGTCAACTCGTTCCAGAGTGCTCTTAATGGCCGCGTCGGTGTCGCCGTCTTGGACCCGGACCTTGATCTGCTTGATGATGTCCGGTGCAACCCGGTCCCAGTAGTCGGGCCGTTCGTCGCCGCATAGCTGGACGAGGTCCAGGCCGCAGTCTGCCGCCACCTTGTTGACGAAGTCGGCGGGCTGGTTGGCGAAGAGGCCAACCAGCTTAGGACCGCCGGGGCCGTGCTCGCGGCGATATGCAGCAATGATCTCGGCACACTGCGCGGGCGTTAGCTGACGCCGCACTCCCTCAACGAAGACGAAGCCGAGCAAGTCTGCGCCGGACTCGGCGGCAACCAGGGCGTGGCGTGGGTCGCGCAGGCCGCAAATTTTGAGGCTGGTCGCTCTGGTCTCACTCTCCCTCATCTCACTCACTGGGCCAACAACCCACGTAGCGCTGCGCCGGGGTCGGGGGCGACGACCAGCGACTCGCCGATGAGAGCGGCGTGCGCCCCGGCGGCGGCGATGCGGTCTATGTCCGCGCGGCCGTGAATGCCGCTCTCGCCGACGATGATTTTGCCGTCGGGAACCGCCGGTGCCAGTGCCTCAGTGGTGGATAGGTCGGTGACAAAGGTGCGCAAGTCGCGATTGTTGATGCCGACGATCTCAGCCCCTATGTCCAGGGCGACCTCCAGTTCGGCCGCGTCGTGGACCTCTACCAGCACCTGCATCCACAGCGCCTCGGCCTGCTGCTTGAGCGACGCGAGTTGGCCCGGTTCCAGCATGGCGACGATGAGGAGAATCGCGTCGGCTCCGTGGGCTCGGGCCTCGATTACCTGGTAAGGGTCGAACATGAACTCCTTGCGCAGCACGGGTACACCGGTTGCGTGCGCGACCTTTGCGACCGTGGCGAGGTCTCCAATGCTGCCGCCGAAGTGGTCGGCGTTGGTTAGCACGGATATAGCGGCCGCGCCGTTGCTGGCGTAGGTACCGGCAAGCTGGGCAACGTCCATGTCGGGCCGCAGGTCGCCTTTGGTTGGGGAGCGCTTTTTTATCTCGGCGATGACTCGAATGCTCGCGCCGGTCAGCGCGCCGACCATGTTCAGGGGCACAGGCTGGTCGGCGGCGAGTCGCTCCAGCTCGGCGACGGGCACGTCGGCCTTGAGACGCTCAACCTCTTGTGCTTTCACCGCCACTATCTGTTTGAGTATGTCCGGGGCGTTTTCGGATGTCATGGCTCAGTCCAGTGCCTTACTAAGTTCGACGAATTTTTCCAGCACCGAACCGGCGCTGCCGTCGTCTATGGAGCGGGTCGCCATACCCACGCCGTCTCGCAACGAAGCGACCTTATCGGCGGCGTACAGGGCCGCACCGGCGTTGGCCAGCACCACGTCCCGCGCGGGGCCAGGCGTGCCGGACAGTACGGCCCGCAGCACGGCGGCGCTCTCCTCGGGGCCATCGACTCGGATGGTGTCGGTGTTAATGCGGGAGAGCCCCAACTCTTCGGGCGTGACGGTGTAATCACGCACCTGGTCGCCAGAAAGCTCCCACACGCGCGTCTCGTCAGCGAGCGTTATCTCGTCGAGGCCGCCTGCGCCGTGCACGACCAGTGCATGCTGCGAGCCGAGCAACCGGAGGACTTCGGCCATTTTGGGCGCGACTGCCGGGTCGGCGACACCGATCAACTGGGAGAGTGCACCGGCCGGATTCGTCAGCGGACCGAGAATGTTGAAGACCGTGCGAATGCCGATTTCACGTCTGGGTCCAGCAGCGAACTTCATGGACGGGTGAAAGCGCTGGGCGAACATGAAGCCGAACCCGGTCTCGGCCAGGCAACGCTCGACCGACTCAGGCCCAAGATCGATCTTCGCTCCCAGGGCTTCCAGTACGTCGGCGCTGCCAGAGCCGGAAGACATGGCCCGGTTGCCGTGCTTGGCGACTTTCACTCCCGCGCCCGCAACCACAAAGGCCGATGTGGTGGATATGTTGAACGACCCGGACGCGTCCCCGCCGGTGCCGCATGTGTCCACTAATGGCCCCGTCGCATTTACGTGCAAGGAACGTGCGCGCATGACACGGGCCATACCGGCGATCTCTTCTGGCGTCTCGTCCTTAAGCCGCAATGCTGTGACGAAGCTGCCGAACTGGGCAGGGGTCGCCGTGCCGTCCATGATCTCCGTCATGGCCTCACCGGCCTGGGCTTCTGTCAGGTCGCTTCGGGCAACGACCAATTCAATGGCGTCTTTAATCATGCCGAACTCTCTGTTCCCGACACGGGCATTTCCAAGAAGTTGCTCAGCAATTTCTTCCCGTGCTCGGTCTTTATGGACTCCGGGTGGAACTGGACGCCTTCGACCGGGTGCGACCGATGGCGTACGCCCATGATGATGCCGTTGTCGGTCCACGCCGACACTTCCAGGTCGTCCGGTACGTCGGCGCGATCTATGGCGAGGCTGTGGTAGCGGATGGCCTCGAACGGGCTCGGCAAGCCTGAGAACACACCCCGGCCGTCGTGGTTAATGAGCGAGGTCTTGCCGTGCATTATCTCGCCCGCCGAGACGATGGTGCCGCCATACGCCTGGCCGACACACTGGTGGCCCAGGCAGACGCCTAGGACCGGGATGCGCGGCCCAAAATGCCGAACGAGATCGAGCGAAATGCCCGCGTCGGACGGCCTTTTCGGGCCGGGGGACACGACGATGCGCTCGGGAGCCATCAGGTCGATCTCTTGGATTGTGGTCTCGTCGTTACGCAGCACCTGCACATCGGCACCGAGTTCGCACATGTACTGGTACAGGTTGTAGGTAAACGAGTCGTAGTTGTCGAGTAGCAGGATCATCGGCCCATCCCTCCGGCGTGGCCCTCATCCGAGGCGCGGCCCTCGTCTTGGTCCCGTACTTGGGCTTCGTCTTCGACTTGGGCGAGCGCCTTCATAGCGCTGGAGGCCTTGTTGATGGTCTCTACGTACTCGGACGCTGGCACGCTGTCGTAGACGATGCCGCCCCCGGCCTGGATGTGAGCGACGCCGTCCTTCATGACCATGGTGCGCAGGGCAATGGCCGTGTCCATATCCCCCGACAGTGAAAAGTAGCCGACCGCACCGGAGTATGGGCCGCGTTTGACCGGCTCTAGCTCGGCGATTATCTCCATTGCCCTAATCTTGGGCGCACCGGAGACTGTGCCCGCCGGGAAGCAGGCGCGCAGGGCGTCATAGCAGGTCATGCCAGCTTTGAGTTTCCCCCGCACGTGGCTGACTATGTGCATTACGTGGGAGTAGCGTTCTACGTCCATCAGTTGAGTTACCTCAACCGAACCCGGCTCGCTCACTCTGCCTACGTCGTTTCGACCCAGGTCGACGAGCATGATGTGCTCGGCCCGCTCTTTTTCGTCAGCCAGCATCTCGTCTGCCAGTTGGTCGTCCTCTTGCTCGGTCGCGCCCCTGGGCCGGGTGCCCGCGATGGGGTGGTAGTCGATTTCGCCATCCACGCAGCGCACCAGCATTTCGGGCGACGAGCCGATTATCTGGAAGCCGTCCAGGTTCAGATAGAACATATAGGGCGACGGGTTGATGCCCCGCATGGCCCTGTACACGTCCAGCGGGTCGGCAGATGTGGCGGTGCTGAAGCGCTGGGAAAACACGATCTGGATGCAGTCACCGGCGACTATGTATTCGGTAATTTTCGCCAGCGCAGACTCGTAGTACTCCCGGCTCATGTCGGACGTTACCGGCACCCCGGCAATTTCGAGCGCCTCAAAACCAGCCGGGGTCTCGGCAAAGCCTGGGCTTTGCCCGGCCACAACAGGCGCAGGTGCCGGGAGTGGCCCGCGCAGCCGTTCGGCTATCTCGTCGATCTTGCCCACGGCTCGCTCGTATGCCTTTGCCACGTCGCCATCGAGCCGGGCCTGGCTGACTATGCGAATACGATGCCTGACGTGGTCGAAAACAAGGTAGGTGTCGCACATCATGAACACCGACTCGGGCAGGGCCAGCGGGTCGAGGTCGGGCGACGGGAGCCGCTCAAAGTGGCCGACGGACTCGTACGACAGGTACCCGACCGCGCCGCCATCGAAGCGGCTCGACTCGTAGCCGGGGACGACCTTTAAGCCTGCGAGCGCGTTTTCGATGGGCACCAGCGGGTCGACATCGCCGCCGGGCTGGCCGGGGCCGGTCTTGATCATGTCGTACGGCTCGGTGCCGATGAAGCTGTAACGGGCAATGCGCTCGCCGCCCTCGACGCTCTCCAGCAGGTACGAGTAGCTACCTTTCGCCACCTTCAGATACGCCGATACGGGCGTTTCCAGGTCGGCGTTAATCTCGCGAGATATGGGCACGACGTTGCCGTCGACGCCCGCCTCTTTCAGGGATAGAACCACTTCCAGGCTCGGGCTATGGGTTTGAGCGCGTGTCATTTGGCTCTACGGATGAAGCCCACCCGCTCCTTAACTTCGTCTAGTTTTGGTTCGGCGAACTCTCGTGCGGCGTCAGCGCCCAGGGCGAGCAGGCGATCCAGCTCGTCGGGCGCGGCCATCAGTTCGGCGTAACGCGACGCTATCGGGGACAGCGCCTCGATGACGACTTCGGCCACGCGCACCTTGAGGTCTCCGTAGCCGCGAGCGTCGGTGAAGTCGGCCTCGGCTTCTTCGGATCCTTTGCCGGTCACCACCCGGTATATGCCCAGCAGGTTGTTCACGCCCGCCTTGTCCGGGTCGTCTGAGAAGCGAATCTCGTTGCCCGAGTCGGTGACGGCTCGTTTGAACGAGCGAGTTATCTCCTTGGGGTCGTCGAGCATGCGCACGGCGTGGCCCCGGATGTGGGCGAAGCTCTT
>CAUZIR010000006.1:0-18082 GCA_963579815.1 Dehalococcoidia bacterium | reverse complement strand
CCCGCAGCACATCGATCTCGCCGTCACGGACGCCCACGGACAGGTATTGACCTGGATTTCCCGCGCCGTCTAACACCAACCCGCCGGTTATGAGCAAATCGAGCATCGTGTTACCCCATCTGGTCGGTCACTGGGCGCTTACTTCAGCGTCCTGACGGACTTGTACGTGGCTCCAATAGCCAGAGCGGCCACGACGATGACCCCGCCGCCAACTACTGCTGCTGTCGGCGCACCGTATGTGCTCGCCAGCCAGCCAGCCACCGACCCGCCACCTACGACCGTTCCCCAGGTCATCATCCAAATCCCGGAGATACGGCCCCGGAACTCCGGTGCGACCATCCTCTGCAGTAGTGACATAACTAGCGTCTGAGTCACGCCATAACCAGCGCCGATCAACAGCGCCGCTACGACGGCGATAGAAAACGACGGCGACGCGGCCAATACGAACAGTCCAACGGCCGCGGTGAACAGGGCGACGGTCACGGCGAGCCCCTTGTGCGGGACGTCTCCCATCGAGGCCAAAACCACGGTGCCGGCAACCGCACCCACTCCGATCAATGACAGGAGCACTCCATAACGGGCAGGCCCGACCCCGAACACCTCGGCGGCGAAAACCGGCATCAACCCGTTGGAGAAGGGCACCACGATCAGCGGGGTGAGAAGGGCAAACAGCATCAACCCCTGCAACACCGGGGTGTCCCGTACCAGCCTGACCGACTCCCCCAGGCCCCTCATCGCTGACCCGACCGTGACTCTGGTCACCGACTGGATTGGAGCGCGCAGCATTATCGCCATACCCACGGCCATGAACTGCGAGCCCGCTTCCACGAACAGCGTTGGCGCGGGGCCGAACGCGGCAAGCACGGCGCCCCCGATGAGCGGCCCCAACACACGGGTCGAGTTAAACGCTACCTGTATCAGCGAAAAGGCGTTCACAAGCCTGGCCTCGCCCACGATACTCGGCGTAATCGCCATTCGCGCCGGCTCCACCAGCACCCAGGAGAAGCCCATGAAGGTAATGAAAACGAATATGTGCCAGGTCTGTAGCCAGCCCAACAGGATGATGAGTCCGAAAATCACGCTCAGCGTGCACTGGTAGGCCGGGACTATTATCAACAACTTGCGTCGATCCAAGTTGTCGACCAGCACCCCCCCCAACGGTCCGCCAATCAGGTTGGGCAGCGTGTCCAGGCTGACGGCGAGCAGGGTGAGGAACGGCGAGCGGGTAATTTCGTAAGCCAGCCACCCAATTGTGACCTGCTGGAAAAAATAGCCGCCAGACGTGCCCATGCTGGCCGCGAAAAGCAGCCGAAAGTCATGGAGTCTGAGAGACTCGAAAGTCCTTATACGAGAAAGAGCACCGACCAGCGCCAACGAGCATCACCATCTACAGGTATTGCCGCTTAGCAGACGGTGGGCCGTCGGGTCGCGGTGTCGAGGTGACAAGTCTAGCACTGGCGAGGCCCAGGACGTGTATTGACTCCCCCTAACTAGCGCCCATAGACTGCTTAATTAGTCGCGGGACACCCTGCTAATCCAGATAAGCCCAACTATTCCTTAAGCGAGATTGAGACTATGTGCGGCATAGCCGGTTTCTTCTATAAAAATGGCGGCTCCGAGGTCCCCCTCGGTGCGCGCTTAACAGACATGGCCACCGTACTCGGTAGCCGTGGCCTCGACTCCACGGGCATGGCCCTTTACGGCGACCTGCCGACCGGCCACCTAGCGCTTCGCGTCCATTTTGACAGCGCGAAGGGCGACTCCGAAGCCCGCCTTGCCGAAATACGCGAGCGGGTCGGCGAGGTGGCCACCGTTGCCAGCGCCCGGTACTCCGGCAACATCGCCCGCATCGAACTGGAGGGCGTCGCAGATACCAGCGACCTCGACCACATGACCCGCATCACCCACGCGGTCGAGTCGGCCGGGGTCGAGCTGTTCAGCATCGGCAACGCCATGGAGATCGTCAAAGACGTGGGCCCGGCCAGCGAGCTAGCGGTCTACGATGTCGCTGCATTCCAGGGTACGCACGGGATAGCGCACACGCGCCTCGCCACCGAGAGCCGGGTCGATATCTGCTACTCGCACCCCTTCTGGGCGCGGCCCTTCCCCGACATCGCGGTCGTACACAACGGCCAGCTAACCAACGACAACAAGCTGCGTCGCTCCTTCAAGCGCCGGGGCTACGAGTTCCTCACCACCAACGACTCCGAGGTAATCGCGGTCTTCATCGCCGACCGTCTCAGGGCCGGGGCCTCTCTCGAAGAGGCGCTCACCGACTCCATAGAAGTCCTCGACGGGACGTTCACCTACCTCGTGGCCACCCGCGAAGGCATCGGCTTCGCCAAGGACCGCTTCTCTACAAAGCCTCTGATAATTGCAGAAGACGACGGCTTCGTGGCAATGGCCTCCGAAGAGGTCGCACTCGCCCCGGTAATGACCGCGAACACGAAAGTCCACGAGCCCACGGCTAGGACGGTACGAACTTGGCATCGATAAACGCAAAGGGTCTCACCCTTAGAGAGGTAAACAGGGCCATCAAGGCCGGGCTCACTGGCGACGGCGAGGTGGTGGTCACCAACACCGAGTCCCGCCACAACCTGGCGGTCGGCCTGAACCAGCCCGGCAAGGTCGTCCTCGACGGCAACGTCGGCTACTACTGCGGCGGCATGCTGCAACTGGCCGACATCGAGGTCAACGGCAACGCAGGGTGGTCCGTCGGGTCCGACATGCAGTCCGGCAGCATAATCGTGCACGGCAACGCCTCTGCGGCGGCAGGAGCCGCCATTCGTGGCGGGACTCTCGTAGTGCACGGCGACACAGGCCCCCGCACCGGCATCTCGCAAAAAGGCGGCATCATCATCATCGGCGGCACCGTCGACTACATGTCGGGCTTCGTCAGCCAGAAGGGCATTTTCGTCGTCTGCGGAGACACCGGCGAAGCCTACGCAGACTCCATCTACGAAACGCGTATGTTCGTTAAGGGCACCGCCGCGGACCTGGGCAACGGCGCTATTTTCGCCGAGATAACCCCCGAGGACGCCACCGAACTGTCCGACCTGTTCACCCGCTACGAGGTAGCCGGTGTGCCAGACGCCTCCGAGTTTAAGAAGATCGTCTCGGACAAGCGCCTGTACAACTTCGACAAAGCAGACTTCAAGATCTGGAGAACCGCACTTTGACCAACGGCGCATCGACTAATGGCGGTAAGGAAAGTATCCGACCGCTCGAGCGAGAGAGCTACTTTTTCGGCCCAGAGGTCGTTGAAGACATCCAGGCAAAAGCGGAGCTGGGACGCTACCGCATCCGAGGTTTCGGCACCCTGCGTAAACTGCCGTCCTTCGACGACCTGACGTTCGTGACTTCTGGCATGAGCAGAGTGCCACTAGAGGGCTACCGGGAGAAGTGCAGCACCGAAACCATACTTGGTGCCCGCAACGCCTCAGAGCCCATAAAGCTGGAAACCCCCGTCTACATCGCGGGCATGAGCTACGGCGCCCTCTCGGCCACTGCGAAAGTCGCACTGGGTACCGCCGCCAGCCGCATGGGCACCATGACCGTCACCGGCGACGGTGGCATGCTGGCAGCCGAACGCAAAGCATCGAATCTACTGATGTATCAAGTCCTACCCAGCCGTTACGGCTTTAGCCCCGACGACCTGCGATCTGCCGATGCGCTAGAAATCATCGTCGGCCAGGGTGCCAAGCCCGGCACCGGCGGCCTGCTACTGGGAATGAAGGTCTCCGACACCATCGCCAAGCAGCGCGACCTCCCCCCCGGCGTGGACCAACGCAGCCCCGTTCGCCATCCTGACTGGATGGGCGCGGACGACCTGATGATCAAAATGGAAGAGCTTCGTGAGGTCACCGACGGCAAGGTGCCGCTGTTCCTCAAGCTCGGGGCCGGGCGGGTCACCGCCGACGTAAAGCTTGCGGCCAAAGTCGGTGCCGACGTCATCGTCATCGACGGCATGGAGGGCGGCACCGGTGCATCGCCCGAGCTGCAACTCGACCACACCGGCATCCCGACCATGCCCGCGACTGCTGAGGCGGTCAGAGCATTGGAAGAACTGGGCCTGGAAGACGAGGTAGACCTCGTCGTCTCCGGCGGCCTCACCAACGGCGCGGACATGGCCAAGGCGCTGGCGTTGGGTGCCAAGGCCGTATGCATCGGCACGGCCGCTCTTATCGCGCTCAACTGCAACAAAGCCATCTACAACGAAGACTACGCCGCTCTGGGTACACGGGCCGGAGCCTGCCACCACTGCCACACCGGCATGTGCCCGGTGGGAATAACCACACAAGATCCGAAGCTTGAGGCCCGCCTCGATCCGGAAGAGGCCGCAGACCAGGTATTCAACTACCTCAACGCCCTGACGCTAGAGATCCAGCTATTGGCCCGCGCCTGCGGCAAGCGAGACATCCACGACCTCGAACCCGAAGACCTGCGGGCACTGTCGGTAGACGCCTCGGCCATGAGCGGAATACCGCTCGTGGGCACAAACAAAGTTTATTAGTAAAGGAAACTCACACCCAATGGGAAAGATTTTTGAAATGGAAATGGGCGGCGAGACCGTCCGGGCCGAGTTGCTCAGCAGCGACGCGCCTGAGACCTGCGCTGCTTTTGAGAAAGCGATGCCGACCACGACTTTCGGCGTGAACGCCAAGTTCGCCGGTGACGAGACCATCGCCATGCTCCCGTTCTACGCCCTCCCGGGCGAGAACCAGGTGCCGTCGGTCGGCCCGGGCGACATCGGCTACTACCCACGCAGCCAGACGCTGTGCGTGTTCTACGGCGAAATCATGCCGTTCGCGTACATCAATCTCTTCGCAAAGGTCGTCCCCGAAGACCTGGCCAAGGCCGTGACCGCTGGCAAGCGCATCCTGGAAGCTGGGTCCATGACGGCCATCGTGCGCATGGCCGACGGTAGTGGCGGCGGAAGCTCTTTTTCCGCGACCAGCACGGGCAACGCCACCGCCGACGCCCTGCGCTCGGCTACGGCAGCCATCTGGGAGAACGAGCCCGACGACGTGGCCGCCATGCGCACCCACAAGCGGCCGCCCATGGGCAACCTGCCCTGCGTCGTTTACTCCAACTTCGACCTGTTCTGGGGCACCGAGAACCTGCACGTCGCCCGCCAGCTAGCCGACGAGCTACCCGTGGCGCAGGCTGGCAAGGTCGCAGCCGCATACTTGCGGCGCACCGAGGACCGCGTGGGCAAGTGGGGCTTTCCGGCCGCCACAGCCCTCATAACCCGCGCCGCCGACGCTGCTGAGTCTGCCGGGTCCACCGACGAACTGAAAGAGATCCTCGACGCCGCCAACATCTACCTCAACCGACTGGGTACCTGGGTAGACTCCATGATCCCCTGGAACGATATGGACTCCCGGCTGACGCTGGTCAGCCGGTAGGGTTCTCCGCGTCCCCAATAATCTCCGCGAATCAGATTCGCTCTAGGGCTCTTCGCGCAAGCGCTCATCGCTTCGCAATCTAGCCGCTAACTAAAAGGACCCCCGGCACTTGCCGGGGGTCTTTTTCATTTGCTCTCTTTAGCCGATCAGCCGGTGCTGTCGGGGTCCTTGTTCTTCTCGCCTTTGATCCACCGCACCAGTGCCCATGTACCGGGCAGCAGCATGGCAGCGCCGAACAGCTTCACCGCGTCGCCGCCTATGAACGGGTAGAGCCCGCCCTTCAGCGTCTTGTCGGCAACGTTGCTGCCCGCAATCGCATCGTAGTAGGTCAGTTCGGTGCCCGGTATGGTGGCCGAGGCGATGAACAGGGCCAGCCAGATGAGGCCGACCAGATAAATTGCGATATTTCCCACCAGCATGGAAACGAGAACTTTCGACCCTCTGTCCCAGCCTCTCTCGGCCAGCAGTCCCACAAGGTAAGCAGCGAGTATGAAGCCGAGAATGTAGCCGCCGCTGGCCAGGTCCCAAACGAACGACTCCGTGCCCGACCAGGGCAGTATGAAGTGGACGTTCTTGTCCGCCATTAGCGACGACGACGGGGCGAACGCGGGCATAACCATGCCGAGCGACAGGTAGACCACCATCGTCAGCGGGCCCCGTCTGGAGCCGAGCACGCCGCCGGTAAGTAGCACTCCGAAGGTCTGGCCGGTAATGGGAACGGTGGTCGTGGGTATGCGGATGGCTATCTGCGCCACCAGCGTCATGAGGAACGCGAAACTGACGATCAGCCCGGCGTCCACCACGAGCCGCTGTACCCGCGTCTGAATCCACTCGCCCGGCAGGACGACGTCAATCAGTACCGGGGCCGGTACTCTCGCTTGCACGGCCTAGGCCTCTCTCGGTCCGCCGTCCCTGGGACGGAAGATCGAGTCCTTGGCGAAAACGACCTGCTTTCGACTATTGCGGCCACGCCGGAACAGTCCGCCGCCTATGGAGGTCAACGCGAATACGCCGACCAGCCCCAGCGGCATCATTTTGAGGAACGATCTGCGAGAGCTTCCGCTGCTCTGGTTTTCCTGTGAGTCCATTCGGACCTCCCTAAATTGCTGCCAGCCGCACGGCCGAAGCCGTCGGCAATTATACCGTCAAACCGTAGAAGTGATCGACCGGCCCGTTCCCGGAGCCGACCGGGTAAGCGGCGCGGATGGCCGCGTGCACGTAGCGTTTAGCCGACGCCACCGCGTCGCGCACGTCGGAGCCCCTCGCCAGCGCCACCGCCGCTGCAGAGGCGAACGTGCAGCCCGTCCCGTGTGTGGAGGTCGTGGCGATACGGGCGTTCGTGTACGCCTTAAACTCGCCGTCTGCAAAAAGCAGGTCAGTAGCCGGGCCCCCGCCCAGGCCGCCCGTAATGACGACCGCGCGTGCGCCCATCTCGGCAATTGCCCGGGCGGCGTCTTTTATTTGCTCCATCGTTTCAATGGGCCGACCTATTAGGGCAGACGCCTCCTGCACGTTGGGAGTCACCAGCGTCGCCATCGGCAACAGTTGCCCTATCAGGGCGTCCTGTGCATCTTCTCTGAGCAAACGAGCGCCGGTGGTCGCCACCATCACCGGGTCGACTACCAGTACATTGACTCCGTGCCGTTTCAGGCCCGCAGCAACGGCTTCGATAATCTCAGCGCTGACCAGCATGCCAGTCTTGACAGCGTCCGCGCCAATGTCTTCGAGGACGACGTCAATCTGGCTCCCAATCGTCGCCACCGGCACCTCATGCACATCGGTCACCCCGAGCGTGTTTTGGGCCGTAATCGCCGTGATTACCGAAGTACCGTAAGCGCCCAGGGCCGCGAACGTCTTCAGGTCCGCCTGAATGCCCGCGCCGCCGCCAGAGTCGGAACCGGCGACCGTCATCAGTCTCGGTGTTCTGGGTGTTTGGGGTGTTTGGGGTCGGGTCAATTCGGCCACTCCAGCCCCACGCCGGTATACGCCTGCTCCCAGAACATCAGCTCATAGCTCAGCGCCGTGCGGGCCAGCCAGTCCGTCCTGTCCGACCTGCGTTCGGCCGGTATCGCATCGAGATACCCGCCCAGCCAGGCAACAATGTCACCCAGCGCCTCCGGTCCGTGCAGATCGATCCACTCTTTGTAGAACGGGTTCTCCGGCACGCGGCCAGCCTCTATAAGTCGGGTCGCCCAATCGAGATACGTCCCCTCGGTGACGTACAGCACCGTGACAATCTCATCGAACGTGCCCTCGTGCCCCACCCTCGTGAGGAAATCAACGAAGCCCTGGGTGGCGGGCGAGGCAACTGCGGCGGTCAGTTCGTCCTCAGTCGCGTCGAGCTGCCGCAGGGCTCTGACAAACAGGTCGTTCTCGGGGTTCAGTACACCTTCAAGAAAACGGTTGATTGGGGCGCTTGCACTGGCGAGGTCCGGAGACTTGGCGATAGCCAGCCCCATCATCGCCACCAGGTCCTTAACGAAAATGTAGTCCTGCACAAAGTAAGTACGGAACTTGTCGATGGGCAGCGTGCCGTCGCCCAGTGCCAAAACGAGAGGGTGGGCCACCACCCGCTCCCAGGCTGCGGCGTGCTCGGTTCGTATGACGTTGCTGAGGGTTTGTGTCATGGTTCGAGTGCGTCGTTCGGGTGTGGCCCCTTAGCCGCACGGGGGTCGCACAGCGCCCATCTTCGCATCTCCACGCCGTGGGCGCGAAGGGCCTTTGCACCATGCACGGGCTGGGATTAGGCTGGGTGGGTGAATTCGGACCTCAAAATCGGTAACTCGTCCCGCCTGCGCCTCGTCGCCATCGCGGCTGGCGGGTTCGGCCTCATCATCACGCCGCTCCTCATGGCTGCCGTTCAAGTGGATGCCGACTGGTACCTTATGGTCGGCCGCATGCACTTCCCCGCTTATATCGGGGCCATGGCGGGCATGTTGTACTTCAGGCGTCGCCTGGGGGCAAAACCCGTCTTCTGGGGACGCCTGGGCTTCTGGTTGGCATTCGCAGCGCTCTTTTTGGGCCTCGTCGGCGACGTTGGCTTGTTCTGGAGCGACAACAGCAACTTCGCCATTGAAGCGCTAACGACCATCCAGGCATTCTTCTTCACCGTGGACCTCATCGGTGCCGGGTTCGCACAGGTCGCACTCATCTACTACGGTCTCGGGCTCGTGTGGTCGGACATCGTGCGCGACCGCTTCGGCTGGTGGCTGGTCGCCCTGGCCGTAGTCGGTTTGCCGCTTTCATTCCTGCACGTCCCGGCCGGGACCATCTTCGCCACCACCGTTTTCTGGGTCGCTGCGGCCATCTGGGACTGGCCAAGCGAGCGACCTCAGGGTGGCCAACCTGCATCTATCGACGGACCGTCCCTATGAACACCGCTGAACTTGCCAGGCGCTCGGCAAGTCTCGGACTGTCTCTGAGCGAGGACCAGTTGGGCCAGTTCCAGCGCTACATCGACCTGCTCGTCGTCCACAACACGCGGGCCAACCTCGTCGCCGTGGCCGAGTCGGACGAGATTCGGCGTCGGCATATCCTCGACTCACTCACTCTGGTTGTCGCCATCGAACCTAACCGCATCTCCCAATCGAAATTGCTCGACGTCGGCACAGGTGCCGGTCTCCCCGGCCTGCCGCTGGCCATCGCATTCCCCGACTGCCAGGTGACCCTGCTTGAGGCCACGGGCAAAAAAGTCGCGTTTCTACAAACCGTGCAGCAAGAACTCGGCCTGGCCAACGTGACGGTCGTCGGGGGCCGATCCGAGTCGGCCGCCCGCGATCCCGAATTACGAGACGCCTTCGACATAGTCGTCGCACGCGCCCTGGCCCGCATGGCCACTCTGGCCGAACTGACGCTGCCTTTCTGCCGGGTCGGCGGCGAGGTCGTCGCCTACAAGGGCCGGGAAATCGAGCCCGAACTCCTCGCGGCTTCTGGCGCAATCGAGGCCACCGGGGGTGGCGAAACGCGCGTGGTCGAAATCGACGACGCGGCAGTGGGCAAAGGCAGCGGTGCGCGCCTGGTAACCATCCCCAAAATTGGCACCACGCCGGATCGCTACCCCAGGCGCGAGGGGATACCAAACAAGCGCCCGCTGTAGAATGCGCTGGCTGATGCGACTACCACGACTCGCGCGGTCCGTTGGCCTGTTTCGAACGTCCGACGACACCGACGCCCCCAAAGACCTGCGCTCGAACCTTGGTAGACGTATCTTCTCTCTACCGACGCTCCTATCACTGGGAGTAGCCGGGGCGTTCATCTTTTTCATCGCCTCCGGCATCGACCTCGACTGGTCGGACACCCTGCAAAACGTCAGCGAAATGAAGGCGTGGCCATACGTCATCGCCCTGGTCCTGTACTACTCCAGCTTCCTTTTCCGGGGCTACCGCTGGAAAATTCTTGCCCGCAGCGCCGCCAAAAAGACCGATCCCGAAGGCACCACCATCTCCCTGCCGTCGATCCTGCGCTTCTCCCAGCTCATCATCATGGGCTGGTTCGTCAACACCATAGCCTGGCTCAGATTGGGAGACGCCTACCGGGCGTGGGCGTTCTCCGACGACTCAAAAGGCGGCTTCTCCTGGGGGCTTGGTACGCTTCTAGCCGAGCGAGCGCTCGATATGGCCACAGTGGCGCTGCTCCTCGTCATATCCGTCCTGGCAGCGACAGCCACCACCGACAACGCCGCGCTCCAGTACCTCCTCATCGCGGCTGCGGGGATGGCCACCGGCCTAGTCGGCCTGCTGGCGGCAATGCGCCTGTTCGGCATGAGGCTCGCCGTCCTGCTGCCAGGAAAGTTACAGCGCATCTACCGGGGCGTTCACCAGGGGACGCTCGGGAGCATTGAGTTGCGCCAGTTGCCCCTCCTCACGTTGCTC
The DNA here is from genome assembly GCA_963579815.1 of Dehalococcoidia bacterium. Lineage (GTDB taxonomy): Bacteria > Chloroflexota > Dehalococcoidia > Lucifugimonadales > UBA2962 > CAUZIR01. The sequence continues at coordinate 7,803 of CAUZIR010000006.1, read as the reverse complement.
AGCGTCATCGGATGGGGTTTGGAGGCGGGCCGCCTGTACTTCGTCATAGACGCCCTCGGCCTGACACTCAGCCTGCCGATGGTAATGATCGTCGCCCTCGGTCACGCCCTGCTAAGCACCGTGCCAACGCCCGGTGGCATCGGGGCCGTTGAAACGGGCATGACCGGCCTGCTGATCCTGAGCATGCCCAAGTCGGACGCAGCGTCCGTAGCGGTGCTGGACCGCTCCATCACCCTTTTGAGCGTGATGGTCTTCGGCGGAGCCATCTTCCTGCTCAACGGCATCGTGCAAGGCCGCCAGGCGCGCAAGCGGGCAACGCTATAATTAGCGCCTGCCAAAACCTAACGGAGACGCTCTTCTAACAATGACAAGCACCAACACCAACCTCAGGCGTCACAGCGCCGTCCAAGTAGACGGGCCCGACAGGGCCGCCGCCAGGGCCATGCTCCGGGGCGCGGGCCTCGACGATGCCGACTTCAAAAAGCCATTCGTCGCGGTCGCCAACCTGGCCAGCGACGTAACGCCCTGCAACATCCACCTCGACCGCATCGCCAAAGCGGCCAAAGAAGGCGTGCGGACGGCCGGTTCGGTGCCGTTCATGTTCGGCACCATCACCGTCAGCGACGGCATCTCCATGGGCACCGAGGGGATGAAGGCATCTCTCGTCAGTAGAGAAGTCATCGCCGACTCCATCGAAACCGTCGTCTTCGGCGAAAGCATGGACGGGCTCGTCGTGGTCGCCGCCTGCGACAAAAACATGCCCGGTGCCGTCATGGCCATGGCGCGTCTCAACGTGCCGTCCATCTTCGTCTACGGCGGGGCAATTCTCGCCGGTAACTACCTGGGCAAAGACATCAACGTCCAGGACATGTTCGAGGCCGTCGGCGCTCACTCACAGGGCAAGCTATCTCTCGACGAACTCATCGCCATGGAGCGCATCGCCTGCCCCGGCGAGGGCGCATGCTCCGGCATGTTCACCGCCAACACAATGGCCTCTGCGATAGAAGCCCTCGGCATGGCGCTACCGGGTACCGCGTCCATACCGGCCGTCGACTCCCGCAACCTCGACGCCGCGCGCCTCGCCGGGCCTGCGTTGCAAAATCTGCTGGCCCGCGATCTCAAGCCACGCGACATACTAACGAGAGAAGCCTTCGAGAATGCCATCACCGTCGTGCTGTCCATGGGCGGCTCCACCAACGCCGTGCTGCACCTGCTAGCCATAGCCAGCGAGGCCGAAGTACCGTTAGACATCGACGACTTCGACCGGCTCAGCCGGTTGACGCCTTACCTCACCGACCTGCGCCCCGGTGGCCGCTACGTCATGCCCGACATGGACAAGACCGGCGGCGTACCCACGCTCATGCGGGAACTCATGAAAGCCGGGCTGCTGCACGGCGACTGCATCACCGTCACCGGCAAGACCATCGCCGAAAATCTGGAAGACGACTTCGCAGCTACGAGCGCTGTAGCCGACAGCAAGGTCATCTACCCCATAGACAACCCGCGCTCCCCCACAGGTGGCCTGGCCATCCTCAAGGGCAACATCGCGCCAGAGGGTGCCGTGATGAAAGTCTCCGGCACCAAGCACCACGCGCACAAAGGACCGGCGCGGGTCTTCGACTCCGAGCGCGATGCGTTCAACGCCGTCCTCGGCGGAAAAATCAAAGACGATGACGTGCTCGTCATTCGCTACGAAGGCCCCAAGGGCGGCCCCGGCATGCAGGAAATGCTCGCCCTCACCGGTGCCATCATGGGCGCGGGCCTGGGCAACACCACATTGCTGCTCACCGACGGCCGCTTCTCCGGTGCCACCCACGGGCCCATGATCGGCCACATAGCGCCGGAAGCCATGGTCGGCGGGCCCATCGCCCTCATACGCGACGGCGACACCGTGACAATGAACGTGGAAACCCGCGAACTATCCATGAACGTCTCGGACGAAGAGCTGGCCGAGCGCCGAAAGGCCTGGTCCGCCCCCGCGCCGCACTACACACGGGGCGTGCTGGCGAAGTACGCAAAGCTCGTCTCTTCGGCATCCAAAGGCGCAGTGACCGGCTAGGCCCGAATTCAGGCAAACTTAAAGAGGCGGATGGCCTGGGCCATCCGCCTCTTCGCTTTGGCGCTTTGGTTGCGCCTACTTCAACTACCCGGTTTTTATCTGATTTCTCTCATCGCTACACCGGTGTGGGAAGGTTTTTGCCTACCTTGCCACCTCGGATGTCTCTCCGAGTCGTGGCCTCCGGCACTCGGCCCCAGGCGAAGTACAGGATCGGTGCACCCATCGCTGCGGCGGCGAAGCCCATCAGCATGATGATTGCGCCCGTGGCCATCGCCAGGTCGGCGATCCCGTAACCCATCACGGCCATGTTGAGTGCATTCCGAAGGGTTACGCCCTTGAGGTAGGTGGCCCTGTTGGGGTCCTCCCTGTCCATCTCGCTGTAAGGACCATATTTACCGAAAGTGTGCGCTTTAATTAGATCGGACTCGGCCTGTGCGGTCGCGGCGTCCAGCACCATGACCCCGGGTATTGCCGCGTCGTCTCCCGTAATCACCGCCTCGTCCATCAGATCCGCTGTTATCAGTGCCTTGGCATCAAGCGCCTTGTAGACGAAGAACCCTCCAAACACCAGCAAAACAGATCCGAAGACCGCGGCGGCCAGCCAGACGTTTCTCTTGATGATTCCCATGACGACCTCCTTGTTGTCGCTCTCTTTCGGGGTTGTCGCTCCCGATTGGACGAAACCTTTTGGGTCGTGCCCCTTCGGGTAGTTGATCTACTTTGTCGAGTCCACCGGTTCCCCGGTCTCTCGGTGGTTTTTTCTTCCTCGACACAATAGTAGGAGGCCAATATCAATTGCTTGTGAATGTTTACACAATGGCTATGCAGAACCTGTGAAATATTTCACGGTAGCTAATCGGCAATTACCATGAAAAACCCCTGTGTACGCGGCCGAAACCACGTTCACAGGGGCTATAAAACGAAGACTCCCGGCCGAAGCATACGGCCAGATCGTATGGGTAGCCTGCTAGCTCTTGAGCACCCGTCTCAGGGCGTCGGCCAGCGCCTCGGTACGAGCCTGGTTCAAATTCAGCGGGTGCACGATTATGCCGCCCTGGGCCAGCGCCATCTCCTGCACAAACACCCTGGGCTCGCCGTTTTTCAGCTCGTGTGAAACCTCAAACGCCGTCTTCCCCAGCGCATCCTCATCAAGGGTTAACGTCAGTGCGGGCGACCCTTCGACCGGCACATCAATAACCGTCTCGGCCGAGAGCCCGCTCAGCCCATCGACGAGGTACTCAAGGTACCCGCGCTGTTCGGCATAGCTCTCGTCATAGCCGCCCTCGACGAAGGTCTTTAGCGCGAACAGCAGGCCCGCCACCTCTTCCTTGGCCACCTTGAAGCCCCGGCCGATGCCGTGCCTGGGTATGCCCTGCAACTCGGCTTTGGGAATGAACTCGGGGGCCGGGTCCCAGATGTCGAAGAACTCGTCCATGTCCAGGTGCTGCAGAGCAACCGACGCGATCAGGTCTCGCCGCCCGCACAGGATGCCGCTGGACTGCGGACCCCGCAGCGCCTTGCCCCCGGAAAACGCGACCAGGTCAGCCCCCATGTCGATGAACTTGCGCAGGTTCGCCTTGGGCGGCAGTCCACCTGCGGCGTCCACTATCACCGGCAAGCCGTGCTTGCGTCCCACCCCAATCACCTCGGCCAGCGGGGGCTCGGAGTCGGGGCCGGTGCCGTAGTAAATCGCGGCGGTGTTCGGCGTAATCGCCGCCTCATACTCCCAGGCCTCCGTCCGTCGCACCCCGGCGTTGGCTACCACCTCGTTCATGCCCACTTCAACCAGCTTTGCACCGGCGAGCCGGGCGGCGTGGTCATAGCCGTTGCGCTGCTCTCTGGAGATGATGAACTCGTTTTTTATCCCCGTCGTATCGGGCAACCGGTCCATTATTCCGGGGTTCAACCCCGCCAGAATGGCCGCCGAGCCCAGGGTCAGTGCCGAAGACGCCCCTGCCGTCACGTAGCCAGCTTCTGCACCCGTCACTTCGGCTATGTAGCGACTGGCACCGGCCTGCAGGTCGGTCATGGAAACCGACTCCGTCGCCGCGTCCGACATGGCGTCGATCACGCCTTGCGGCATAAGAGCGCCGCTTACCCGGGTGGACGCCCCGGCCACATTGATGATCGTCCGTACGCCGAAATCTTCATAGACAGACATTGTTACCTCGATGTGTCGTGTTGTTCATCTCTGACAGCCGGTTGGCGCCTTCGCGGCCCGGCCGCCTGCTCAGGTCCCGTGCGCCGGGTCGGTCGGGTTGACCGACCCGAGAATTTCGCTTGTTCTACGACCGATCATTTCATCCCAGCCCCGCTCTTTCGGCGGCTCGGCCCGTATCCAGAAACGGCCGTCTTCGACCGCTGCGAAGGCCTCACTCGCTACTTCGTCGGCTGTCTGGCTGCGAGAGAGCCCACGGAACATGAGCCTATTCAGCGCTCGAATCTCCGGGTTGGCCGCGCTGTGGTCGGCGCCAGTGCGCTTGCCCTCAGGTCGGTTGCGCTCCGCCCGCAGAATGGCCGTATCGGTACCACCGGGGCAAAGCACCGAGACGCCCACGCGTGCGCGCTTCAAAGCGAGGTCATGGTAGAGCGTCTCCGAAAGCGTGACGACCCCGTGCTTGCTCACGTTGTACGCTCCCAGGCCCGGCTGGGAGGTAAGGCCAGCAACCGAGGCCGAATTCACGACGTGCCACTCTTGCCCGCCATCGAGCATTATCGGCACGAACGTACGAACACCGTTAATAACTCCGAACAGGTTTACGCCCAGCACCCACTGCCAGTCATCGGCCGTGTACTCCCAGACCGGCGCGGTCAGGCCCACGCCCGCATTGTTGCAAACGAGGTGCACGCCGCCAAAGCGGCTCATCACCCTCTCTGCCATGGCATCGACATCGCCTGCTTTCGAAACGTCGGTCGTCACCTCCAGCACCGTGGCACCCTCGTCGCGTAGTCCAACCGCAGTACCGGCGAGGGCCTCCCCCTCAAGGTCGGCCAGTGCCACCATCATGCCGACCGAGGCAGCCCTGCGGGCCAACGCCAGGCCAATACCGCTGGCGCCGCCGGTCACCACCGCGACCTTCCCGGCCAGGTCCTTCATCGCCCGAACGCCTGCATGACCCGGGCGGCCGACGCATAGTCACGCCGTCCACCCTTGAAAATCGGAGGGACAAGATACACCTTGTTGTGGCCAGCGTCCGCGTATCGCCCTATCAGTTCTACGGCGATCTCAACCCCGTCACGACCCTTTGCCAACCCGTCGGTAACCCAGCCGGGCATCTCGCCAAACGTTATCCCGTCCGGCACCAGCACCTGCACGCCGCAAAAAATAGGTTGCGTCAGGGCCTCCCCATAGGCTTCAGCGTAGGCATCGGTGAAGGCCGTCAATCGCTCGGGCTCGAACAGAGCCTGGAGCAAAAAAAACTTCGCCCCCGACTCCACCTTGCGGTGCGTGAGTCGGAGTTGCCGCTCCAGCGGCATGCCCAGGTCTATCGTCGCGCCTACACAAAACCTCGAGAGCGAACGCAGCTTGAGTCCTTTGAAGTCCAGGCCTTCGTTCAGGCCGTTTATCGAGGCAATTAGCCCGGTGGGCGTATAGTCATCGACCGGGACCGCCCACTCCAGTTCCCTGCCCCGGTAAGGGTCGCCCTTCACCACCACCACGTTCCTTAGGCCGAGCAGGTCGGCACCCAGCAGTATGCCCTGCATGGCCATGCGGTTCAGGTCACGAGTAGAAACGGTGAACAACGCATCTTGCCCGGTGTTCTGGCGGATCCAATGGGCAGCAGTGATAGGGTTCAGCCTCGGTGACTTACCGGGGTTGTAGGCGACGGATATGAAGTCGGCGTTTATCTCGTTAGCGCCCGACAAGAGCGCCGGGTCGCCACCCCTCGGCGGGGAGAAGTCGCACACGAAGACGGCCTCATCCCCGGCCTGCTCGCACCGTTCTACCACCGAGTTCCCTATGACCGACACCCCCATGTCCGACAGCATGGCCGTCAGTTTACGGGCCTAACTGGGCAAAAAAAAGACCGGGGAGCGCGGTGCCCCCGGCCTTAACTATCCAGGTGAATTTGACAGGTTTTCGGCTACTTCCAGCCCAGTGAACCATTCCTACCGGGGGTGAGAGACACTCTGTGGCCCTGCACACACTTGAAGCGTTCCTCTCGAATGTCGCGGCGTTTGCCGGATAGGGACGACTGTTCCATAGTGGCCGAGCAGAACGGGCAGCACACCTCATAAACAGCCCTGTTACGCAGGCGAACCGCCTGCACGTAGGCGAGGGTCTCCTTCAAGCCTGCAGAGTCACCGACGTACCTGAGCACGTACCTCGTACCTGCGCTAACGAGGTTTGTAGGTCTGGCGGTTTTGGAACGATCGACAAATCCGTAATCAACGTAGCCGCACTTAAGGCACTCGGGTTCGTTGAAGCCCTTAACGAGCGAGTCACTGCACCGGGGGCAAAGCGGCCTGGTCCCGCTGGCGGGAACCGGCCGCCTGATGATCTTAGGCGTTGCCTCGACTACACGGGGCTCGGGCACCACCGTCGGCGGCGTTCCCAGCCTAAAAGTTGTGGGAGTGGCCTGGATGACCATGTTGTTCCTCCGCATTTGCGTCGCGGGTCGTCTGGCCGCTCGCAACGCTGTTTCAATTGGTTTTCGGACAATAACTAAACAAAGATTGAAACTTTGTCAATACTTTTTTCAAAGTTTTCGGGTGATTTTCAACCTGATTTTCTTTTCTAGCGCAGGTGTAATCACGTCCTCACACTCTTCTTCAGCTCCTTTCGAGCGCACTACAGTGCGGTGAAAGGCATATACATACACGTCGGATGGGAGTCGCTCTTGGCACGGTTGTTCTAGGATTTCGGACCCCAAATATGGGGTTCCAACATCCTGAAATGGGACATTTAAAGAGGTGCTAAGGCGCCCTCTCACACCGGTTTGACACGCCCCCAACGCGGTGCTACATTCCGCCCGCCACCTTGAAAATCATTGTTTGTGCCAAACAGGTAGTCGATCCCGAAACCCCGGTCTCGGCGTTCAAGATCGACCCGCAATTGCGGCGAGTGACCCCCTCACCGGGGATACCTCCCGTGGTGAACGGTTTCGACGAGAACGCCACCGAGGCAGCTCTGCGCATCAAAGACTCGACGGGCGCTCACGTCACCGTCCTGTCTGTCGGACACGGATTCACCGACGATGGCGGCGGCGTTCCAGTTATGAAAAAGCCGCTTTCCATGGGTGCCGACGAACTGGTGCTGGTCGAAGACCCAGCACTGGTAAACCTGGACTCGTTCGCTACTGCTTACGTTCTTGCCCAGGCGATTGCGCGCATAGGAGAGGTCGACCTGATCCTTTGCGGCAGGCAAGCGTCAGACTGGGACAATGCGCAGGTCCCACTCATCCTCGCCGAAATGCTGAACGCGGCCTGCGTCACGGTGGCCCAGTCGGTCACAGTCACCGACGGGGTAGCAACTGTAGAGAGGGTACTGCCGACCGGCTACGAGGAGATGGAAGCCGACCTGCCCGCCGTGGTCACGGTAAGCAACGAGCTAGGCGAGCCTCGCTACCCGACCCTGCGAGGAATCATGGCCGCAGGCAAGAAAAAGCCCGTCTACCTGGCACCCGCTGACCTGGGCCTGGACGCAGAGCAACTCAAGCCCAGGCTGAAACTTCAGGATCTGTTCGTCCCGGAATCAGACCGGCGCTGCGACTTCATAGAGGGCGAGAGCGAGGCCGACTCCG
>CAUZIR010000005.1:0-19409 GCA_963579815.1 Dehalococcoidia bacterium | reverse complement strand
ACCACACGCTGCTGTACGGGCCGCCAGGCCTGGGCAAGACGACGCTGGCCCACATTCTCGCCTCGGAGATGGGCGTGAGCATTAAGACCACCTCCGGCCCAGCGATTGAACGCGCTGGTGACATGGTTGCCGTACTCACCCAGCTAAAGAAGTTCGACGTCCTGTTCATAGATGAAATTCACCGCCTGCCCAGAGTTGTCGAGGAGATTTTGTACCCGGCAATGGAGGACTTCTTCGTTAGCTGGGTGATCGACAAGGGCCTCAAAGCCCGCTCGATGAACCTGTCCATACAGCCGTTCACGCTGGTGGGCGCGACTACCCGGTATGGCATGGTCAGCGCACCCCTGCGCGACCGGTTCGGGGCGGTGCACAGGCTGGACTTTTACGACGCCGATGCCATGAACACCATCGTCAACCGCTCGGCCCGGATTCTGGACGTCGACGCGACGGAAGAAGGCTGCGCGGAGATCGCGCGCCGGTCCCGGGGGACGCCCCGCATCGCCAACCGGCTGTTGCGTCGGGTGCGCGACTATGCGGATGTAGTTGCCGACTCCAACGTAACCGCGCAGGTCGCGCTGGATGCGCTGGGCAGATTGGAGGTCGACGAGATCGGCCTGGACGACATAGACCGGCAGGTGTTGCACTGCATCATCGACAAGTTCGACGGCGGGCCGGTGGGGCTGGACACGGTCGCGGCATCGATCAGCGAGGAATCTGACACCATCGAGGACGTGTACGAGCCGTTTCTGCTGCAACTGGGTTTCCTAGACCGCACGCCCAGAGGGCGCGTTGCGACCCGGCGCGCCTACGAACACCTGGGGGTCGTTTACACGCGCGACGATCCGCCTAAAACGGCCCAGGCAGGGCTGTTTTGACTGATGCCGAGGACATTCAGATACTCATAGTCGAGGACGAGAGGCTGTTCAGAGAGATGCTGCGACGCATTCTCGACGCAGAACCCGGGGTCACTGTGGTCGGCACCGCAGAGAGCGGCGAAGAGGCCGTTACGCAGGCCGAGAGCCTTCAGCCCGACGTGGTGATGATGGACGTTGAGTTACCAGGAGAGATGGACGGCATTGACGCGGCCCTGGTGATAAAGGCGGCCAGGCCCGACACCGGCATAGTCATTCTCTCGGCCCACAAAGAGCGACGGTACCTGATGAGCATGCCGATAGAGGACAGCGCCGGTTGGGCCTACCTACTCAAGCAGAGCGTGCCCGACATGTCCACGGTGATTAGGGCGATACAGGGAACGATGATGGGCATGGTGGTGCTCTTCTATGAAGCCCTCGGGCGGGAACTCGAACCCCCTGGCCCAGGGACCAACCTGGGTACCGGTGAAGAACTCTACAACGTTTGTTCCCCGCTCGGCGCTGGGTAAGGAGATGGCCAGCCGGTCAAAGTCTGTGAGCCGCCCGACCTAGTCTGCGAACCGCCAGTAGATCACGTCGACTTCGCCGGGGGCACCGACCGCGTGACCGATTTCGGCGACTATGGCGTTTTCTTCGGCCGCCCGACGGTATCGCTCCAGAGCCAGGTCGTCTGGAAGGCTGTCTGGAGGTGCGCGTCGCTCGTCCGAAGCCGGGTCCTCAGGCAAACGGCCTCTCCTGGGCAAACGGGGTAAACGGCGAAAGTAGACCCCCAAACAACTCCCATGAATGGCAGCCGTGTCCTAGGGTAAAAATGATATCGGGCATTGCTAGCGGCTTCGTTTCATTCGGGGCCTCGCTCACGTGCATACGCCCTCGCTAATACACGCCCGCGCATGCACACGGAGGTATGATAGCCAATGACCACTCTCAAGCCCGTGGTCAACGGGCGAAAGCGTCCGTCCCGATCTATGACTGCAGCCAAACCCGTCTCCATTAGAAACGAGCCGCCTTCCCGGCGAAAACGGCCCGACTGGCACGAATACTACCTCGGGATCGCCCTTGCCGTTCGTGAACGGGCTAACTGCCAAGGCTCTAGAATTGGCGCCCTGCTCGTACGTGACAACCGGATTCTCACCACCGGCTACAACGGCACTCCCCAGGACATGCCCAACTGCGACGAGGGCGGCTGTGAGCGCTGCGCGCACCGCGAGCGCTATCGCTCCGGACAGGCCTACGATGTTTGCATTTGTGTGCACGCCGAGCAAAACGCCCTCTTAACGGCGGCCCGTTTCGGCATTTCCGTCGAGGGTGCCGACATGTACACGACTCTTCAGCCTTGCTTCGGATGCACAAAGGAGTTGCTGCAAGCGAAGGTACGGACGGTCTACTACGCTCAGGAGTGGTCGCCTGCGGACGAGTCGCTGCGGCCGGAATTAAAGAAGCTGCACGGCCGCTTCCCCAAGGGGATGAAGAAGGTGGCCGTGGATGACCCGGACCTGGACTGGGCGCTGCCCTGGCTCGTTTCCGACGGCCACGAGGACACCGGCCACTCGTCGTAAACGGGTCCCGGCAGGATCCGGACCCGCAATGCGTTATAATCTCCCCACGGCTGTCTACAGCCGCTGCTGGGTTACTCCATGGCTATGTACTTCGTGCGTTTCGTGCTCTTGTGTTCGGACGCCGTCAACGACTTCATGTATAAGAACTGCCCCTACGTGGCCGGGGCTATCGCTTTTTACACGATGTTTTCCATATTTCCGCTATTCTTGGCGGTCGTGTCGATTCTAGGCTTCGTGCTTGGGCCAGAGGCCGAACAGGCCGAGCTTGTCGAGGAGATCGCGGCCGTCATTCCCGTCTCCCACGACTTCATCGCCAGCACCCTGGAAGGAATCGTCAGCGCTCGTGCCATCACCGGTGTGGCGGCCATAGTGGGCCTGGTCTGGGCCTCGACTGCTGCCTTCGGGGCAATACGTAAAGGCATTAACGCCGCCTGGGGTGTCCGCAAGACCAGGCCGTTCCTAAAAGAACGGTTCATGGACATTAGCCTCGTCGTCGGGGCAGCGCTGCTGGTGATTCTCCTGCTCTTCGTAACGCCGGTGTTCGGTGTTTTGAGAGAGTTGAGCGCCATCGTGGTGCCCAATTCGTTCCTGCAAAACGAACTTCTGTGGGACATAGCGACGAATCTGTTTTCGCCCATCATTTCGTTTGTCATTTTTACAATGCTTTACTACTTCATCCCCAACCAGAATGTCCGCTTCGCGGATGTCTGGCCAACTGGCCTCGCGATAGCGGTCGCGTTCTGGGGGGTCAACCAGGGGTTCGTTTTCTACGTACAGACCTACCCGGTGCACAACGCCGTGTACGGCCCTGTCGGGGCGATTCTGGCGCTGCTCACCTGGGTATACATCTCGTCGATTACCATGCTGTTCGGAGCGCTACTGTGCTCCCGCTACACCGGGTACGTGGCGCGATACGAGGGCGTGGAAGGCATTGGAAAGCGAGGGTTGGGCCTCGTCCTGTCGGCGGGGTCTCGTGTCCGTATTCGGGATGTTCGTGACCCCTCAGCCCCGTTCGCGGCCTAGAGTGCCTCTCAGCGTGCGAGCCGTGGCCGGTCTGGCCCTTGTGACGCTGGTGCTGTCGTTAGCAGCGTGCGCCCGGGAGACGGATGTGCCCGCCCAAACAGCCCTCACCCAGATAGCGGCCATAGGGGGCGACGCAAAAGAAACGACTGCCTCCGGGACGCTGTCCGGGCGTGGACTGCCCTCAATTGCGGAACTGGTAGAGCGAGTACGGCCGAGCGTGGTGTCGATAACTACCGAGGCGGTACGAAGGGGCCTGTTCGGGGACTTCACTGACGAAGGAGCCGGGAGCGGCGTCATTATCAGACCCGACGGCCTCATCGCCACCAACTCTCACGTGGTCAACGGCTTCGAAGGCATTCAGGTTCACCTGGACGACGGCCGTACGTTCGACGCCGAAATAGTGGGGCTGGACCTCATTAGCGACCTCGCCGTCCTGCGCATAGACGCCACCGACCTGCCATATCTGACGCCTGCTGGGTCCGATTCGTTAAGAGTTGGGGACTGGGTAGTGGCCGTGGGAAATGCAGCCGCCCTGCGAGGCGGACCAACGGTGACGCTGGGCATCATCAGTGGCCGCGGCCGGACGATTACGACGGAACTGGGCCAGCTGTTCGATCTTATTCAGACAGATGCCGCCATCAACGCGGGTAACAGCGGCGGCCCACTGATTGACCTCGACGGCAACGTGGTGGGTATAAATACGGCGATGCTCAGACAGGCGCAGGGCATCGGGTTCGCCGTCAGCTCGGAGGTAGCGACGCCCATACTCGACGCGCTTATAAAAGACGGCACCTACGTCAGACCGCTCATCGGCCTAACCGGCGAAGATGTGCTCCCCGCGCTCGGCCTTGCAGCGGAGGAGGGCGTGTTGGTGACTCGCATGTCTCGGGACGGACCCGCCTTCATCGCTGGAATTCGCACCGGGGACATCATCACCGCCCTGGACGACACCCCGACGCCGGATATGCCTGCGTTCCTCAGCACGCTGTGGAGCTTCAGCCCCGGCGACCGGATAGACGTAGCCTATCTCAGTGACGGCACCAGCCGCACGACGACGTTGACCCTGGTCGAACCCAGTCGGGGGGCCAGAGCCCTAGTCCAAATCGGATAGCTTGGGCAGGATCTGCTTGGCGATCATCTCGTGCGAGTTGCGCCAGACTTCCTTCGGATTCCACTCGTGGCCGGTGGTGACCAGCACTCCGAAGCCGCCTACGTCGTGGTGAAGTTTGCGTAGCTTGGCCTCGACCTCGTCGGGGCCGCCGACTATCCAAATATTGTCCACCAGGTACTCGGGCGTTACGTCCCGGTCGGGCATGTTGGGGTCGATTTTTAACTGCTGCAACCGTCCGGGCACTTTACCCATGACCGGCAGGAAGTAGCCCTCGAACGCCTTGGCCATTGAGCCTTCTAGTGCCAATTTGCGGGCCTCCTTGGCCGTGTCGGCCACGAAGACGTCGCGGGCGACGCGCCAGGTCGCCCGATCCGGTGGTTCTCTGCCAGCCTCTCGGGCGCCCTTTTCCACCGAATCCCACTGCTGCCTTACTCCGTCGGTGGGCAGGAAGTTTATGGATATGGGAATCCACCCTCGCTGACCGGCTATTTCGAGCGTTTTGGAGTCGGGCCGCGAGCCCGCCATCGCTACTGGTGGGTGGGGCTTTTGGTACGGCTTTGCGTGGAACTGCATGCCGATGTCGGCCATGGGCTCGGTGATGGTGAAGTCCCAGAACTCGTTTTTGTATCGGCCGGGCTTGGGATCGTCCCATAGCTGAAGGACCATGTCGATGGCCAGGCGAGCCTTCTCCCGGTAAGCGCCCTGCGACGGGTCGAACCCGGCGGCGACTATGTCGCCGGGGAAGCCGCAGGGGCCGACGCCCCACATGAACCGGCCCTTGAGCATCTGGTCGAGCTGGGCGATGCGGTTGGCCAGGTAGAACGGGTGGTGGCTGGGCATGCAGGAGACGCCGGTGCACAGCTTCATGTTGCGGGTCTCTGGGATCAGCCGGGCCATCATCAGGTCGGGGGCCGGGATGTTCTCCCATGCAGACGTGTAGTGTTCGCCCAGCCACGTCTCTGCATAGCCCAACTCGTCGAGAGTGGCCAGCCGCTCAATGTCCATATCGAGCGTCTCGCTCCAAGCAGCCGCGCCGGGCGGGTGCAGGGGCATTGTGAAGTCGCCTAGTTGCATGTTTGGTCTTATTCCGTCGCTTTGTTTGAGTCGGTACTATTTAAGGTCAGAGAGCTGGGGCATTACCTCGTTGGCGAGTAGCTCCATGGAGTGCTGCCAGTCGTCCCGGGGCTCCCATTCGTGGCCCATGGCCAGCAGCGTTCCGAAGCCGCCGACCTCTTCGTACAACGCCCGAATCTTGGCCGTCACGTCGTCGACGCTGCCCACTATCCAGATGTTTTCCAGCAGGTACTCAACGGTGACTTCCTCGTCGGTCATCTCCGGGTTGGCCTTCATCAACTTGAAGAGGTTGTAGCGCGAGAAGGAGTGGAAAAAGTAGTCCTGGAAGTCGCGAGGCATGGTGCCCGCCAGGGCCTTTTCCCGTGCTTCTTCAGTCGTGTCTGCGACGAAGACTTCTCTGGCGATGCGCCAATTGGCCCGGTCGGCGGTACGGCCGGTTCGCGCCGCGCCCTCTTCGACCGCGTCCCAGTGGGACGGGAGCTGGTTGGAGGGCACCAGGTTGATGCTCATGGGTATGTAGCCGCGTTCCCCTGCCAGGAAAAGGGTCTCGGACTTGGGCGAAACGCCAGCCACGCCGATGGGCGGGTGCGGGTTCTGGTACGGGGTCATGTGGTATTTGACGCCCACATAGTCGTCGGTCTCGGGAATGGTGAAGTCCCACCACTGGGACTTGTAGCGGCCGGGCTTGGGGTCCGCCCAGAGGCCGAGTACGCAATCGAGTGCTTCTCTGGTCATCTGGCGGTTTTCGCCGTTTTTGAAGTCGTAGCCGAACACCTCCAGGTCGCCGGGGAACCCGCCGGAGCCGACGCCCCAGTAAAATCGGCCCCGCGCCAGGTTGTCTAGCTGGGCGATACGGTTGGCAATGGTGAAGGGGTTGTGGTTGGGCATGCAGGTGACGCCGGTGCCAAGAATGATGTTCTCGGTCATGCCAATCGCCTTTGCTAGGAACAGGTCCGGGGCGGGGATGTTTTCCCACTCCGATGTGAAGTGTTCGCCCACCCAGGCCTCGGCAAAGCCGAGCTTGTCGAGCGTGACTATCTGGTCCAGGTCGGCGTCCAGGGTGTCGGCGTGAACTGACCCCGGGGGGTGCAGAGGCATGGTGAAAAAACCCAGCTTCATCTTGTGTCCTTTTTGCTCTAATCCGTGGTTTGTGACGGCGCAAGACCGTCCTGAGTAGAGGTGATTTTACCCGGCACAGCTACCGGTGCCGGAGGCGACGAATTATATGGGAAATGAGAATGCGGCGGCGAGGGTGGTCTGGCTCCTCAATCGCCTATCAGGACCAGCGCCGCTCGCCCTATTCCTTAACGAGGCCGGCGTTGCTAAGGTCGGTCCATGTCCGACACCACCGACTCCGCTGACTCTGACGCCCTCCAAACCCTGGCCCGGCTTTGCGCCCTCCCCGCCGTGTCCTATCACGAGCGCCCGGTCGCCGACGCCATACGCCGCGAATTTGCCATATGCCGCGAACCTGAGGGAGCAGAAGTCGCTGTGCGAGCCGACGAGTTCGGCAACCTGATTGCGAGCCTTGGCCGCAACGCCGCAGGACCGGGCATCGCGTTCGTCGCCCATATGGACCACCCCGGTTTCGAGTTGTTCTCCCCTGAGCCACCCGGCGATGAGCGCATCTACGTTCGTGCCCTGGGCGGGGTGCCGGTGGCGTCTCTCAGGCATGAAACGCCGGTGTTGGTGGTGGCTCCCGACGGGACGCGCCACCCGGCAACGCTTCACCCGGTGAGCGACGAAGAAGCGCGGGCCGTCGGTGCGGGCAAAGACAGGCTGGCGCGCCTTGAGACATCTGTCGATATGGCGCCTGACAGCTTTGTGGTTTTCGATCTGCCCGACTTCGAGCTGGACGGGGACGTGATTCGGGCACGTGCGCTGGACGACCTGGCGGGGTGTGCGGCGATTGTTTCGGCCCTTAAGCTTCTGGCCAACGGCGAGCCGGAGCAGCCGATATACGGGGTTTTCACCAGGGCCGAAGAAGACGGCCTCATCGGCGCGCGGGCGATGGCTGGCGCAGGCACGTTGCCGCCCGACACGATCGTGGTGTCTGTAGAAGCGTCGTCCGTCATACCCGGCGTCGCGCAGGGAGACGGCCCGGTGGTGCGAACTGGCGACCGTACCTACTCGTTCGACGCAGGGGCGGAGCAGGTTCTCGTAAGTGCTGCCAAACAGCTTGGAAAACAACACGACCGCTTCAAATGGCAAAGAGCGCTCATGAGCGGGGGTACCTGCGAGGCGACGGCGTTCGCGGTGCACGGCTACCGCACCACCGGCATAGCCTTCCCGCTGGGCAACTATCACAACGCGGCATCCTCTATACCGGACCCCGAGGGAGGCGTCGGCGCTGAATACATAGCGCTCGCCGATTACCTTTGTGGCGTCGACCTGATCGAACGCTCGGCCCGGGCCACGGGCGCCAGTGACGGCCCGGTGGCCGAACGGCTGCGCCAGGTCCCACCTGGGGAGGAAGAGAGGCTGCGACGGAGCGCCTCAGGTTGGCAGGGCTCGCCGTAGACAAGACAATCTCACTTACGTAAGACTTTGCTTACGCATATCTGCCACGTTCGTACCGGGCTAACCAGGAGGAAGTCATGGCCATTGTCGAAAAGCGGGTGTTCTTCGCAAAAGTGGGTAAAGCTGATGAACTGGTCGAAACGCTGCCCGAGGGAGACACCATTTTGAACAGGCACGGCCTGTCGATGAAGACGCGCATCATGCCCGACTACCACAGCGGTCGGTCGGACAGGGTGCAGGCAGAGTGGACGTTCGAGCAGGTGTCGGACATGGATTCGGAGTTCCAGGTCGTCGCTCAGAACCCGGCGGCCGCAGCCGATATGGGGCCGTGGATGGGCCGCCTCAACGACCTGATCCACTACTCAGAAGCGGAGTTATGGCAGGAGCGCTAGGCTCAAAATGCCTCGGCCGGTAGCTTGACCGGGCAAAACCCACCCCCTAACCTGAACCTCAACGGCTATGATGGAGACGAGTAGGCTCGCCTGAGCCGCCGAGCGAGTCCGGTACGGTGTGAGCGGACGTGAGCTGGCGGGTCGAACATCACTCCTGAGCCGCGGACCGAGATTAGGGCTGCCGCCCTTAAGGTAGGCTCCGCCGCGTTGATCCCTCGTTAACGGGATCGGTATCTACGGTGTAGATGCCACATAAGAGAGCCTCGGCCTGCGCCGGGGAATTAGGGTGGTACCGCGGGAATTTTCGCCCGTCCCTTTTTCAGGGGATGGGCGTTTTGTTTGTCCGCAATTCGAAGGCGAACCAGGGGAGAAGTTTGACCGGATCGAACCCAGCACCCGGCGATGCCAATGGCCCCGACGCGGCCTTGGACTGGCACCGAACGCTGTTCGTGCAGCGACCAGAGGTCTACCTGCCGTTCTTGCAGGCTGGCGAAGTGCGTGCCGACGGTGAGGTGACGACGCTGGCCGGCCTGTTCCAAGAGCAAGGCGTGCCAAACGGCGCACGGGTGCTCGACGTGGCCTGCGGTACAGGTAGACATGCGACCCGGCTGGCGAGACGAGGCTTTGCGGTCACGGGCATAGACCTTTCGCCGCTTTACATCGAAATTGCCCGCCAGGAGGCGCAGGCGGCGGGCGTCGATGTGAAATGGATAATCGGCGATGCGCTGGACCGGGACGCTCTGACAGACGGGCCGTTCGACGTATTCATCAGCATGTTCACGTCCATTGGCTACGAGGGCCGGGAGGCGGACCTGCGGTTGTCCGAAGGCCTGCTCGCGCTCGCTGCCCCCGGAGCGGTGCTGATAGTAGAAACGGGCAACCGCGACTACTTGGCCAAACGGTTCCAGGACGAGACCCTCGGCGTGGCGGGCGACGTTCGCGTGTATCAGAAGCGGCGACTTAGCGAAGACGGGAACGCGCTGCTCAGCGACTGGAGTTTCTTCAACTCGGCCGATGGTGGGTTAACACCCACTCTACGTCTCCCAATGGAGCACCAGCTTTACGACGCCGATTCACTGGCCGACCTGCTGACGGCGGCTGGCTGGCAAGTGACAGTCACTCGGGGCGCAACGACGGCGGCGCAGCCGGGAGAACTGGGTTCAGTAACGGGCGACTCCAAGAACATCTGGATGGCCGCCAGGGCACCCTCATAAACCACGCAATCACCGAAGCAAAAGCAAAAATGGAATCCAAGCAACATGTTTGAACCGGTAAATTCCAAGGTCGACTTCGTACAGCTGGAACGCGACGTCATCGAGTGGTGGCGCCAGGACGACACGGTCGCGAAGTACCTTCGGCGCAACGACGATGCCGAAGAGCGGTTTTCGTTCATCGACGGCCCCATTACGGCCAACAACCCCATGGGCGTGCACCACGCCTGGGGCCGCATGTACAAAGACATTTTCCAGCGCCTCAAGACCATGCAGGGTTTTCGGCAGCGTTACCAGAACGGCTTCGATGGCCAGGGGCTGTGGATAGAG
The DNA here is from genome assembly GCA_963579815.1 of Dehalococcoidia bacterium. Classification (GTDB taxonomy): domain Bacteria; phylum Chloroflexota; class Dehalococcoidia; order Lucifugimonadales; family UBA2962; genus CAUZIR01. Next base: position 9,317 of record CAUZIR010000005.1, on the reverse strand, counting down.
GTCGAGGTGGAAAAGGAACTCGGCTTCAAGTCGAAACGTGACATTGAGGCCTTCGGCATCGACAAGTTCGTTGAGCTTTGCAAAGAGCGGGTGCGCAAGTTCAGTGACATCCAGACCGAGCAGTCCAAACGCCTGGGTTACTGGATGAACTGGGACGACTCGTACCACACCATGTCGGACGAGAATAACTACACGATCTGGGTGTTCCTCAAGAAGTGCTTCGACAAAGGGTGGCTGTACGAGGGCCGGGACGTAATGCCCTGGTGCCCTCGCTGCGGCACCGGCCTTTCCGAGCACGAGATCGTCACGGAGGGCTACCAGGAAATAGTCCACCCCGGACTTGTCGTGCGCTTCCCCATAGTTCCCCCGAGCGGCCCAAGTGGCCCGAGTGGCCAGGCCGAAGGGGCCGAAGAGAGCCCAGAGCCCGAGTCGCTGCTGGTGTGGACGACGACGCCCTGGACGCTGACTTCCAACGTGGCGGCTGCGGTAAACCCGAAGATGACCTATCTGAAGATCAGGGTTCCCATTAGTCGCAATGGGAGCGGCAATGGTGCGGACGACCCCCTGGTGCCCGGCAGAGGGGCGGCCGAGGGGGGAACCTCAGGCAACACGGAGATTGTCTACGTGGCCAAAGGGCGGCTCTCGACGGTGGTGCGAACCAAGCACGAGGTGCTGGGTGAACTGCCGGGCGAGGAGTTTGTCGACCTGGCGTACTCCGGTCCGTTCGACGAGCTTGAGGCACAGGAAGACGTGACGCACAGGGTCATTGCCTGGGACGAGGTGAGCGAGGACGAGGGCACGGGCATCGTCCACATTGCACCCGGTGCGGGCAAAGAAGACTTCGCACTGAGCAAGGATCTCGGGCTGCCTGCGATTGCGCCGTTGGACGAGTTCGGTGACTTCGTTGAGGGCTTCGATTGGCTCACGGGGATGAATGTCTACGACGTGAGCGAGCCGATCTATAAAAGCCTTCAAGAAAAGGGCATCTTCTACCGGCTGGACCCCTATTCCCATCGTTACCCGGTCTGTTGGCGCTGCGGCTCGGAACTGGTGTTCCGGCTGGTGGACGAGTGGTTCATTTCTATGGACGAACTCCGTCACAAAATCGCCGAAGTGACAAAGAAGATCAAATGGGTGCCGGGCTTTGGGCTTCAGCGCGAATTGGACTGGCTGCAAAACATGGACGACTGGATGGTGTCCAAGAAGCGCTACTGGGGGCTGGCCCTTCCCATCTACAAGTGCGTGTGCGGCCACTTCGAAGTGGTTGGCTCCGAGACGGAGCTAAAGGAGCGCGCCGTCGAGGGCTGGAGTGACTTCGATGGCCACTCACCGCATCGTCCTTGGATCGACGCGGTGAAGATCGCCTGCTCGGCATGCGGGGAGACGGTCTCGCGCATCAGGGACGTGGGCAACCCCTGGCTGGACGCCGGAATCGTGCCCTACTCGACGCTCAAATACCGTAGCGACCGTAACTATTGGAACGACTGGTTCCCCGCGGACTGGATATCCGAGTCGTTCCCCGGCCAGTTCCGCAACTGGTTTTACTCGCTATTGACGATGAGCACGGTCATGGAAGATACCGAGCCGTTCAAGGCCGTTTTCTCGTACGCGCTTATGCGCGACGAGAAGGGCGCAGAGATGCACAAGTCGAAGGGCAACGCCATCTGGTTCGAAGAGGCGGCCGACAAGATGGGCGTGGACACCATGCGCTGGCTGTACACCCGCCACAACCCGGCCGTGAACCTGAATTTCGGTTACGGCGTGGCGGACGAGGTGCGACGTCAACTGCTCATCCCGCTTTGGAACGTGTACTCGTTCTTCGTCACGTACGCCAACATTGACGGCTACGAGCCCGGTGGCGTTGAGCCCTTGGTAGCGACACGAAGCGAATTGGACCGGTGGATTCTTTCAGAACTCAATCAACTGGTGGCTGAGGTCACCGGAGCACTGGAGGGCTACGAGCCCGACAAGGCGGCCCACCTGGTAGAGAGTTTCATCGCGTACCTGTCGAACTGGTACGTGCGTCGTAGCAGGCGTCGCTTCTGGAAGGCCGGTGTGCTGGGGGAGGGGTCGGACGACGCCGACAAGCTCTCGGCATACGCAACGCTGTACGAGTGCCTGACGACAATTGTGAAGCTGGTGGCGCCGATAATGCCGTTCGTCACCGATGCGATACATCGAAACCTCGCCAGCCCCGGTGCCAACGGTTCGGCCACGAGCGTTCACCTGGCCGATTACCCGGTGGCAGACGAGTCGCTCATTGACCGGCGGCTCTCGGACGCCACCAGGCTGGCCATGACGCTGTCGAGCCTGGGCCGCGCCGCCCGCTCCAAGGCGGGCATAAAGGTGCGCCAGCCACTGGCCGCGGTGCTGGTCAGCCTGCGTAGCTCGGGCGAAAGAGAGCTTTTGAGCGACATAGCCGCGCAGGTCCGGGACGAACTGAACGTCAAGCTGGTCGCGCCGACGGACGACCAGACAGGAGTCATGTCGATGACCGTGCTGCCCAACTTGCCGATACTGGGCAAGAAGTACGGGGCCGCCGTAAGAGACATACGCCAGGGACTCAGCGAGATGGACCCGTTCGAGGTGCACGCGGTCGTGTCCGCGGGAGGGAAGCTGTCGGTTGCCGGGCACGAATTGGAACCCGACGAGGTACTGATCACCGCAGGCGACCGGGAAGGGTACTCGGTGGCATCGGAAGGCGGCTACACGGTGGCCGTGGACACCAGCCTCACCGAGGAACTGCTGTCGGAGGGCACGGCACGGGAGGTCGTGCACCGCATCCAGAACATGAGGCGAGATGCCGGGTTCGACATAGCCGACCACATAACAACGTACTACTTCGCAGACCAGGGCCTGGCGGAGGTGATGAGCGCCTACGCCGACTACGTCAGGAGCGAGACGCTGACCAACGAACTGGTTTCCGGCGTCGCCCCTGAGGGCGCTCACGTCGAGACCATGCCGATAAACGACCAGGAGTTGACTGTGGGCCTGGTGAGAGTCCAATAGCTGGCGGCTTACTTGGACGCAAAAGTATGACGGACTCAACGGAGCAGGGTGGACAGGCCTCGGCAAGGCGATGGCTGGTGTTCGCGGCACTCGCGCCGGGGCTGCTCGGCGTTACCTCGGACGAGGCCGGGCTGAACGTGGCGTTGCCGAGAATTGCCGATCAGTTCGACGCCTCGATTCCCGAGGTCCAATGGGTGGTCCTCGCCTACATTTTGGCCATCGGCTCGCTGATGATTCCCGTCGGCAAGGTTGCCGACATGGTGGGCCACCGCCGCATATACCTGATAGGAGCCGCCGTCTTCGCCATCGGGGCGCTTGCCGCCGGGGCGGCACCGGGCCTGCTGTCCCTTGCCGGTCTCAAGGCCTTCCAGGGGCTGGGGTCGGCAGCTATTCAGGCCACCAGCATGGCGATTCTGACGACGGCGTTCCCGCGTCACGAACGGGGCAAGGCCATGGGCCTGTTCATGCTGGTGGGCGGCTCGGGCTTCATATTGGGCCCCCTGGCAGGCGGCTCGATTGTTTCGTGGCTGGGATGGCGGTGGATGGTGTGGATGGGCATGCCGTTCGGAGTGCTCGCCCTGGCCGCCGGTTTCGTGTTGACCCGCGGACTGCCAGACCGCAGCGCGAAAAATGGCGAGCCCTTCGACTGGCTGGGAGCGGGCCTTTCCACGGCCGCGGTCGTGATTTTTCTGCTGGTGATGTCCAACGGCAACTCGTGGGGATGGACGGCCCCGGTCACGCTGACCGGACTGGTCGTATCGGCCGTGCTGGCCACAGGGTTTGTGCTGTGGCAGCGGCGGGCCCCGTTCCCCATACTCCCGCCAGACCTGATGGCCAACCGGCCTTTCGTCCAAGGCCTGAGCATCACCTTCCTGATAATTCTGGGGAACGTGCCGGTGTTCATGCTCATGCCCTTTTACATTGAGAGCGTACTCGGGCACTCGGCCGTCGTAACCGGGGCGGTAATGGCGGTGGCGGCGGTGGCCTTCACCACCATCGGGCCCGTGTCCGGGCTGCTATCCGACCGCTTCGACTGGCGCATCTTTGTGTCGATATCGACCGTCATAATCGCCGCTGCCCTGGTGCTCCTGTCGTTCCTGGAGGAGGGCAGTTCGCTGGGCATGGTCTTCGGTCTGTCGCTAATGCTCGGCGTCGGCGTAGGGCTGTGGTACTCGCCGACCACCTCCGCCGCACTGAGTGAGGTAGCGCCTAGCAGGCAGGGCGTGGCGTCGTCCGCCACGCTAATGGTCCGCTATACCGCCACCGTCTCCACGCTGGCCATCGCCATTTCAATAGTCACGGCATTGATGGCGTCCCGTGGGGTCGAACCGACGCTATCGTCCGTTACAGAGGCGACAAGTTCGGGGGCGGCGACCGCCTTCGTTGACGGCATGTCCCTGGTTTTCCGCCTCGGCGCGGGCGTCAACATGGTGGCGCTGGTCGTCGCGATGGCACCTTTCGGTCGCATTCCCCGTGGACGTCATAAAGGCGGACGTCAGAAAGATGGTCAGTTGAGGGGGCTTCGGCCGGTTGATAGACTCCCTGAGCGGGTTAATGAGGGGGTAGCTGACGGGGTAACCGAAGGGGTAAGACGATCGGATTGATCTGTATCGGCTGCGGGGCCGACAACCGCGAGGACGCCAGGTTCTGCCACGGCTGCGGCAGCAAGTTCCAGACGGCCTGCGCTTCCTGCGGTGCGGAACTGCGACCCGGTCAGACGGGACGTTGACCATCCTGTTCACCGACATAGTCGGCTCCACTTCAATGACGGAGCGGCTGGGCGACCAGATGGCGCAGGAGTTGATACGCACGCACAACGACATTGTGCCGAGAAACGTTGGCAGTAGCGGTGGTTTCGAGGTCAAGTCGATGGGCGACGGCTTCATGATCGTATTCCCCGCCGCGCTTCAAGGCGTGACCTGCGCCGCAGCCATCCAAGACGAACTGGCCACCCACAACTCCGACTCCGGGGCCGTCGCCGAGCCGATTGCCGAACCCATTAAGGTACGCACGGGCCTGCACATGGGCGAGGCCATCGCCGAGGAGGACGACTTTTTCGGCAAGAGCGTCATCCTGGCATCTCGCATAGCGGAGTCGGCCATCGGTGACCAGATACTGGTCTCGTCTGAAATTGTGAACGCCCTGCAATCTGAGACCGCCTTTACGTTCGCCTCCGCCGGTTTAGCCCGGCTCTCGGGACTGTCGGACGAGTACGAGCTTTTCGAGGTCGGCCCCTCTTCAGGTCTCAGCACGACCCAAGGCCCCGGCACCAAGCTGGCCGACTAGTTCGCCCGGCAAAGCCTGGTCCCGACCCGGGGCTATGGCGACGCGACGCCCCATCACTCCCACCGTGCACTCAACACCCAAACAAGGCGAAATCGTAATTGTGGCCCTGCGACGTGGCGTCAGCGTCGTACGCTGCCTGGAAACAGGCGACGGTCGCATCACCATAACCATGGGCCGTAACAAGCAGGCTCACGTACCAATCGACCGGGTGGTCCTGGCCACAGGCCTGACCGGCCTGGCCGACGACCAGTTGGAGGCCTTCGCCAAACGGGTGACCGACGCTTCTCGATCAATCGATCTGCGTGAAGTGTGGGATCTCATCGTCGAAGAGGGGCGGGCGATCACGTTGGAGGAGATAGCCGGGCTGCTTTTCGGCGACAGCGCCGATTCTGAGCAACTCGCCGGGTTGGTAACCCATCTCGAAACCATGCCGGTCTACTTTGAGCGGCATGGCCACACCTATACGGCAAGGACTGGCGAAGAGATTGAGCGGGCTGAGGAGCGAAAGCGCAAACAGGCCGAGCGCCAGGCCGCCGAGGTCAGCGTCATCGGAGCGCTGGTCGAGGGCCAGATGCCGGAACGGCCATCCGACCAGGAACAACGCCTCGTGTCCGAGGTGCGAGGGTTCGCCGTACACGGTGACGAGCACCCTCGGGCCGAACCGACCAAGAAGCTGCTGGCCCAGGCCGATACGGGGTCGCGAGACCTGCAACAGCGGGCTTTCGAGTTACTGGTGGGCGCAGGGGAGATGGCGCCCGACGAGCCAATAGAGATAGAGCGAGCCGGTGTGCCGGTTACGTTCCCTCCCGAGGCGGAGACAGAGGCACAGGCGATCACGACGGTCGGGCTAAACACTCAAGGCCGACGAGACCTGACGGGAACGCCACTGTTCACCATTGATGACCGGAACACCACCGACAGGGACGACGCCCTGTCGGTAGAGGTGCCCGCCAAAAAGAAACTGGACGAGGGGATGCTGGACGGTGAGCGAGTAACCGTGGGCGTGCACATAGCCGACGCAGGGGCGCTGTTCCCGGTGGGCGGAGCCGTGGACCGGGAAGCGGACCGTCGCATGTCGACGCTGTACACCCCGGACATGCGGGTCCCGATGGTCCCACCGGCGCTTTCGGAGGGCTCGGGCAGCCTCAACCCCGGCGAGTCGAGAATGGCGCTGACGCTCTCGGTGACGCTGGACGACGGAGTGGCGACCGACTGGAACCTGTTTCCCTCAATTGTGCAGTCACGTCAGGCGCTCGCATACGGCTCGGCGGACAAAATTTTGCGTGAGGGCGCCGGTGAATGGCATGGCGAACTGCAAGCGCTGAACAGGGCGGCAGACGCCTTGCGGACTCGTCGCGAGGCGGCAGGGGCTCTCGTTCTGGAGCGTCCCGAACTGTCCATCAGTGTTGCGCCCGACGACGACGGATTGAGCCGCGTTTCAGTCGAGGTGTTGCCCCGTAGCACGCCTGCCCGTCGACTGGTCACCGAGATGATGATTCTGTGCAACGTAACTTTGGCGCGGTTCTGCATCGACAACGAAATCCCGGCCGCATACCGGTCACAACCGGCGCTGGACCCAGACATAGACACCGGAGGCCTGAACGATGACCCGGTGGCCCAGTACCGGCTAATGGGCAGACTTTCACCAGCGGAGGTTTCTACGGAGCCCGCAAGGCACCACGGCCTCGGCGTCCCGGCGTACCTGCAGGCTACATCGCCTCTGCGCCGGTACCCGGACCTTGTTATGCAGCGGCAGGTGAGCCATTTCCTGGCCACCGGCAAGCCACTGTATTCGGTGGACGAGATTGCGTCGGTGGCGCAGCGAGCGGACGTTCAGCTAAGGGAGTTGGCGTCCATTGAGAACCAGCGCCGCCGGTATTGGCTGCTCCGTTACTTCGAACAACGACTTGAAGAGGGCCTGACCGACTACGAAGCGGTGGTGCTGGACACAGACCGTCGCGGTCCGCCTATTTTGGAACTCGCCGACTACCCGTTCAGGGTTCGAGCAGAGCTATACCCTGGAGCGTCGTCCAGCGACCGGGTAACGCTGAGGCTTCACGACGTGGATCTGTGGCGTCGCGTCCCTCACTTTGTCGTCGCCGTCTGACGGCGCCTTCGCAGCACCCCGGTAAACGCCAGGGCGGCCGCCAGAGCCACCGCCAGGCCTGTCAGCGCCCACACGGACGCTGACGGCACCAGCACCGGCAGGTTGGGCAGGGGGACGGCATCGTTCGACTGGGCCGATGGCGGTCCGGCACCGGCCGAGTTGTGCGCTGTGACTGTGAAGCTGTATGGCAGGCCGTTTTGCGCGACCACAACGGAGGCGCTGGTACCGCCCACAGAGACCGTCGTGACTTCTCCCTGCACTACCCGCACGGTGTAATGCGTGACCGCCAGGCCGCCGTTTGACGACGGAGGGTCCCAGCTAAGGAAGATGGCCCGGTTAAAGGGTGTCGCGGTAAGGGCCTCCGGTACGCCGGGCGGGCGGGCCGGCGTCACTAGGCCCGAAGGATCTGAACCTGGCCCAGTGCCCTCGGAGTTGGTCGCCACCACGGTGAAGGTATAGGCCTGCCCGTTCGTTAACCCACTCACTACCGCCTGAGATGCGTTCCCGGCTACGTTCACCTGGACGCCGTCCGGGCTGGAGATGACGGCGTAACCGGTTATCGCGCTGCCCTCGTTCGACGCGGGGGGGGTCCAGCTAACCGTTACCTGGCCGTTGCCGGGGGTTGCCGAGACGTTCAAAGGCGCGGTCGGCGGCCCGATTGGAGTGACCTCAGACGAAGGGAGAGAACTGTCGCCCTGTCCGGCACTGTTGGCTGCTGAGACCGTGAATGTGTAGGAGACGCCGTTGGACAGGCCGCTCACGACGGCGTCGGTGGCCGAGCCCGCTACTACTGTGGTAAAACCACCTGGCACCGAGACCACGGTGTATTGCTGCACGTGCGCCCCCCCATTGTCGGCTGGGGGCAGCCAGCTTACGGTCGCCTCGCCGTCACCAGGCGTCGCGCTGACGTTGCGGGGAGCGAGGGGCGGTCCGAACGGGATTACCTGCGCCGACGGTCCGGACGCCGGGCTGGGGCCGACGGAGTTGGTGGCGGTGACGATAAAGGTGTAGGAGATGCCGTTCGTTAACCCACCCACTACCGCCTGGGACGCGTTCCCAGCGACGTTCACCTGCACGCTGTCCGGGTTGGACACGACGGTGTATCCGGTGATCGTGGTCCCGCCATTGGACGTCGGGGCGTTCCAGCTAACCGTTGCCTGGGTGTTGCTGGGCGTCGCGCTGACGTTACGGGGCGACAGCGGCGACAGGTCGGCCAGCCGGGCGAAGCCGTGCCCCCACACGTTGTTGGGGTCCGGAGAGCCTGTCGGCACGGCGTTGTTTTTCAGGTAGTCGGCTGTTTGCTGCGGCGTGAACGCCGGGAACCGTTCCAGTACAAGGACGGCCAGCCCGGCGACGTGGGGCGATGCTTGGCTGGTGCCGAAGAACCCGGACGGCCCGTACGATGCCGTGGCACCATCGTCGGCTCCGACTATGTCTGGCTTTATGCGCCCGTCGGGGGTCGGTCCGCGGCTGCTGAAGGTCTCGATAGTGGCTATCGTCTGCCAGTTCGCCGCTCCCACGGCCAGCAGACCAGGGCTCGCGCTCTCGGCAGGGTTGGTGATACTTCCACCGTTTGTGCCGGCCGTGTGCACAGCCAAGTCAGGCCCGAAGAAGGCCTGGAGTTGCAACCATGCCGGGACACTCCCGGCGAAGTGACGAATGGCCAGGTGGTAGGTGCCACTCGTCGTAGGAATGAACAGAATCCCCTCGCCAGGATAGTGGCCCGGCCCACCTGACTGCTCCTCCTGACTACTGGCCTTCACCACGGTCCCGGTTGAGTCATATATGTAGAGGTTAAGGTCTCTCGTCGCCGCACCCCAATTATCTTCCCACCGGAGTTGGAATGTGTAGGAACTGAAGGCGGTCAGTACGACTGCGTTGCCCTCCAGGTCGCCAGTGGTGAACTCGATCCCGT
>CAUZIR010000004.1:0-21010 GCA_963579815.1 Dehalococcoidia bacterium | reverse complement strand
GATGAAGCGCGTCTTGCCCGCATCGCGTGCTCGCTGTAACGCCTCGATGACGTTGCCTTTTTCCAGTTCTTCGACGCTACATGAATGTAGCTGGAGTAAGTCTACGTAGTCGGTGCGCAGGCGCGTCAGGCTGCGATCTATGGAGGCGGTGATGCCCTCGATGGACCAGTCCTCTATGTCCTGGCCCACTGGCGTCACACCCGGCTTGGCGTGGCCGCACTTGGTGGCGAGGGTGAACTCGCTGCGACGAGCCGAGATGGTGCGGCCGACCATCTCCTCGCTGTCGAAGTAGCACTCGGCGGTGTCGAAGAAGGTAATGCCGGAGTCGAGAGCCGTCGCCAGGACGCGCTCAACCTTGTCGATAGAGTCCAGCGACTCCTCTTCGCCGATGGCCGCCAGCCCCACACCCAACCGGGTGACGGCTATGCTTGTTTTGCCGAGAGTCCTCGTTTCCATGGCTCATGCCCCCTCGTTACGACTTGGCGTTTTGCTCTTTTTGCGGGCCGTTCAAGTATTCCTGCAATGGTTTGACCGAATAGTCATCAGTGGGCCCATTTAGGGACTCCGCCGCCGCTCTGGCGGTGTCGATAGACGTGAAGCAGGGGATGCGTTTTTCGGTCGCAACCCGGCGAATGTTGAAGCCGTCCTGTAGCGACTCGCGGTCGCCCGTGACGGTGTTCACAACTGCGTCAACCGTTCCGTCGGAGATCACGTCCACCACGTTGGGATGCTCTCCACTCAGCACCTTGGTTATCGTCGTTACCTCGAAGCCCATGGCCGAGATCATGGCGGCCGTGCCCTCGGTGGCGTACAGCTTGTACCCGGCCTGGTGCAGTTCCTTCACCAGGGCAACAGCATCGGATTTAGTTCGGTTGGCCATCGACAGCAGTATCGAGCCCTTCTTCGGCAGCATTAGCCCGGCCGCCATCAGGGCCTTGGCGACTGCCGGGCGGAACTCGTGGTCAACGCCCATTACCTCGCCGGTCGACTTCATCTCCGGGCCCAGGTACGTATCGACGCCCGTCAGCTTTGACATGGAGAAGACCGGGGCTTTCACAGCCACGATGTTCTGCTTTTTCCACAGCCCGCCCGAGTAGCCTTGCTCGGCCAGTGTCTTGCCCAACATCACGTTGACCGCCAGGCGCACCATGGGCACGCCGGTGACCTTGGATATGAACGGGATTGTCCGTGACGAGCGAGGGTTGACCTCAATCACAAAAACTTCAGCCCCACCGGTCTCGTCGCCGTCTGCCCGGGCCTGCTCGGCACCGTCTACGGGTGACCGGTAGGTGTTGCCGCTGGTGAGGACGTACTGGATGTTCATCAGCCCGCGCACGTTCAGGCCCAGGCCGATGCGCGTCGTGTAGTCGACAATGGCCTCGACCTCTTGCTTAGTCAGGTTCAGGCCCGGGTACACGGCCATCGAGTCCCCGGAGTGGACGCCCGCCCGCTCCACATGCTCCATGATGCCGGGTATGAGCACCTCTTTGCCGTCGCATACGGCATCCACCTCAACCTCGCGGCCCTCAAAATATTTGTCGATCAAAACGCGTCTGCCGGAAGCCGCCGCGAACGCGCTGGCCATGTACCGCACCAGCTCGGTGGCGTTCTGCACTATCTCCATCGCCCGTCCCCCCAGCACGTAGCTGGGCCTCACCAGCACCGGGTAGGCGATCTCTTGCGCCACCTGCAAAGCCCGGCCAACGTCTGCGACCGCAGCGCCAGGGGGATTGGGAATCCCGAGCCGGGCGAGGAACTCCTCGAACAGGTGGCGGTCGGAGGCGATGTCGATGGACTGCGCCGTGGAGCCGAGAATGGGCAACCCGGCGGCGTCCAGCGACTGGGACAAGTTGATGGCGGTCTGTCCTCCGAACTGGACTATGGAAGCAGGCGTCGCGCCGTTGCTGCCATATCCCGCCTCGTTTTGAATCACGTTCATAACGCTCTCGGCGTCCAGCGGCTCGAAGTAGAGCCGGTCCGACGTGTCGAAGTCGGTCGATACCGTCTCCGGGTTGGAGTTGATCATGACGGACTTAACGCCGGCGTCGGACAGCGCCCAGGCCGCGTGCACCGAGCAGTAGTCGAACTCGATGCCTTGTCCTATTCGAATAGGCCCCGATCCGATTACCACTGCCGTGGGTTCGCCGGTCGGCAGGGCCTCGTTTTCCTGCTCGTACGTCGAGTAGAAGAACGGCGTCTCCGCCTCGAACTCGCCCGCGCACGTATCGACCATCTTGTAGGTGGGGCGCAGGCCGTACCCGGCCCGTAGCGCCTGCACCTGCCCCTCGGACCGGTCGGTGAGCACGCCAATCTGGGCGTCGGCGAAGCCCATGCGCTTGGCCTCCCACAGTAAGTCGCGCCCCATCGGCTCGGCCAGCAGCCGCGCCTCCATGTTGACTATTCGCTTGAGCGCGCGCGTAAACCACGGGTCCACGCCGGTAATACGGGAAAGTTCCTCTGGTGTCGTACCCCGCCTAACATCGGCAAGGAGAGTCCACAGTCGCTCGTCGTGCGCTTCGGTGTGCCTGTCGTCGGCTTTCGGCTCCCACAGGGCGTCCCGGTCGGTTATCTCTAGGGACCGGACCGCCTTTAGTAGCGCCGCTTCGAACGTGCGGTCGATGGCCATCACCTCGCCGGTCGCCTTCATCTGCGTGCCCAGCGAGCGGTCGCCCCCGGCGAACTTGTCGAACGGCCAGCGGGGAATCTTCACCACGCAGTAATCGAGCGCGGGCTCGAAGGCCGCCACCGTTTTGCCCGTGACGGCGTTGGGTATCTCGTCCAGTCGTTTGCCCACGGCAATCTTGGCCGCCACCCTGGCAATGGGGTAGCCGGTCGCTTTGCTTGCCAGCGCCGAACTTCGACTGACGCGCGGGTTCACCTCGATGACGTAGTAGTCGGGGCCGTCGTTTTGGTCGGGCAAGGTTTTTGCCACGACATCGCCGGGTCGCAGCGCGAGCTGCACGTTGCAGCCGCCCTCCACGCCCAGCGCTCTAATTATGTTGAGACTGGCCGTGCGTAGAAGCTGGTACTCCTTGTCGGAAAGCGTCTGGCTGGGCGCGACGACTATGGAGTCGCCGGTATGCACGCCCATGGGGTCGAAGTTCTCCATGTTGCACACCGTGATGCAGTTGTCGGCCCCGTCCCGCATCACCTCGTACTCGACCTCTTTCCAGCCCACCAACGACTTCTCGACTAACACCTGCCCTATAGGGCTGGCGGCCATGCCTGTCCCGGCAAAGCGGAAATAGTCGTCCTCCGTGCTGGCAATCCCACCGCCGGTGCCACCGAGCGTGTAGGCGGGGCGGATCACCGCGGGCAGCCCGATGATCTTTAGCGCGGCTTCAGCGTCTTGCTGCGACTCCACGATCTCGCTGGGCGGCGTCGGCTCGCCTATGCGGGTCATCAGGTCCCTAAATTCCTCACGGTCTTCTGCTGCGCGTATCGTCTTAAGCGGCGTGCCCAGCAGCTTTACGTTGTGCCTGTCCAGCACGCCCGCGTCGGCCAACTCCACAGCGAGATTGAGGCCGGTCTGGCCCCCGAGCGTGGGCAGAATGCCGTCTGGCTTTTCCCTGGAGATGATGCGCTCGATGACTTCTACCGTAAGAGGCTCGATATAGACGACATCGGCCACGCCCTCGTCGGTCATGATCGTGGCCGGGTTCGAGTTGACCAGAACGGTCGTCACGCCCTCTTCGCGTAGGGCCTTGCAAGCCTGCGTACCGGCGTAATCGAACTCCGCCGCCTGGCCAATAACAATCGGCCCCGACCCGATCACGAGAACTTTCTTCGGTTTGTCCTGGGGCTTCAGTTTGCTCTGAGGCTTATTCAATTGGACTTCGCCTGCTTCATCATCTCCACGAAATCGTCGAAAATGTACTCGCTATCCCTCGGGCCGGGTGACGCTTCAGAGTGGTACTGAATCGACATTGCCGGCATCTCTCGGTGGCGCATCCCTTCCACCGTGCCGTCGTTGAGGGAGACGTGGCTCACCTCTACGTTTGCCGGCAGCGAGTCCGCGTCGACGGCGTACCCGTGGTTCTGGGCGGTTATGTAGGCTCGCCCCGTGCGCAGGTCCTTCACCGGGTGGTTTGCGCCCCTGTGGCCGAACTTCAGCTTGTAGGTGCTGCCGCCAAAGGCGCGAGCAAGCACCTGGTTGCCCAGGCAGATGCCGAACACCGGTACCTTCCCCACGATGCCCTTCGCGGTCTCGACTGCGTAGTCGAGCAGTTCAGGGTCGCCCGGCCCCGGCGATAGCAGGATGCCGTCGGGCTCTCGTTGCAATAGCTCTTCGGCCGACGCAGTTGCCGGGAAGGTGATTACCTCGCACCCCCGGCTTTGCAACAGCCGCATGATGTTGTACTTAACCCCGTAGTCCGATACCAGCACCCTGTGTGGCCGCCTATTGGGGTGTTGGCGATCACCGTCGGGCTCGTTCCAGCGATATGAGTGCTCGGTCGTGACGGCCTTGACCAGGTCTGTGTCGCCATAGGTCGCTGCGGCCTTGAGTTTGGCAGCGGCCGATTCGGTCGACGGGCCCAGCGCCCCCATCATCACCCCGCTTGTTCGCAGGCGCCTGGTGAGTGCACGAGTATCGATGCCCCACAGGCCGGGAATGTCCTGGGAGCGCAGGTACTCGTCCACCGTCATCTCGGAGTCGGCATGGCTGGGCTGGTCGCAGTGTTCCCGTACTACAAACCCGGCGACCCGTATGCGAGCCGACTCGGCATCCCGCCCGTTTATGCCGTAGTTGCCTATCATCGGGTAGGTCGGCACCACTATCTGCCCGGCGAACGACGGGTCGGTCAGCATTTCCTGATACCCGGTCATCGACGTCGAGAACACGACCTCTCCAGCCGCCTCAGCCGCTGCTCCAAAGGCCCAGCCCTCGAACACCGACCCGTCTTCCAGCACGAGGTATCTCTTCACCCGAGCGTCCGTCATGAAGCCCTTCCCTGTTCAGCGTCGAAGACGACGCGTCCTGCGTAGATCGTCGTCTTAACCCGGCCCTTGAGCGTCGCCCCGGCCAGCGGGGTGTTCTTCCCCTTGGAAACGAAATTCTCCGGCCGCACGATCCACTCGGCGTCAGGATCAATGAGTGCGATGTCTGCGGGAGCGCCTGTTGCAAGTGTGCCTAGTCCTGCCGGGGCCCGGTCGCCGAGCAAACGCGCAGGACCGAGAGTTAGCGATTCGATGAGTCGGGCCAATGACAACGAATCCGCGTGGACCAGCGACAAGACCGCACCCAGGGCCGTCTCCAGGTTGCTTATGCCGAAAGCTGCGTCGTTCAGTGTGCTCAGCTTGTCCTGGCGGTTGTGGGGAGCGTGGTCGGTGGCGATTGCGTCTATGACACCCTCGGCCAATGCGGCGATCATCGCGTCAACATCGGCCTGGGACCGAAGGGGCGGGTTCACTTTAGCGAAGGTGTTGTAAGCGTCGGCCGTCAAAGGATCAAACGAGTTGCCGCCGGTCAGGTGCCCGAGAACGACATCTTCAGTCAGCGTTAAGTGGTGCGGCGTCACCTCGGCGGTAACCTTGATCCCGCGCTCTTTCGCCCGCCGCACCATGTCTCCGGTCCCGGCCGTGCTGACGTGGGCAAGGTGCACCCAGGACCCGGTCAGCTCGGCGAGCGCTATGTCCCGGGCAGCCATCTGCTCCTCGGCGGCGGCCGGTACTCCCTTGACGCCGAGGCGAGTGGCGACCCAGCCCTCGTTTATCTGCCCGCCCGCAGCCAATTCCGGTACTTCACAATGCTCGATGATGGGCAACCCGAACGCCGAAGCGTAGGTGAGCGCCTGTCGCATCAGGGCGTCGTCTGCGACCGGGTGGCCGTCGTCGGAAAAGCCTATGGCCCCGGCATCGGCCATCTCGGCCATCTCAGCCAGTTCCCGGCCCGCGCTAGCCTTCGTCACACTGCCGATGGGCAACACGCGCACAGCCCCCTCGTCGGCGGCTTTGCGCATCACATAGTCAATGGTGGACGCGTTGTCCATGGGCGGGTCGGTGTTGGACATGGCGCAGACCGTCGTGAACCCCCCAGCGGCCGCTGCCCGGGTCCCCGACGCTATCGTCTCTTTGTCTTCGAAGCCGGGCTCGCGCAGGTGGCAGTGCAGGTCAACGAAGCCCGGCGTCACCACGAGGCCGGTGGCATCGATGATGTCGGCACCCTCGGGCGCAGCTATCTTTTTCCCGACTGCTTCTACCAGGCCGTTGGACAGCAGAACGTCGGTGACCTCGTCCAGGCCCGAACCGGGGTCTATGACCCGGCCGCCCTTTATCAGCACTTGTTTCACAACTGCGCTCATTGGGCCGCGCCCCGGCCCGCTGCGCTGCGATCGGGTGTGACGACCCCGAACAGCAGTGCCATGCGCACGGCGACGCCGTTTGTGACCTGCTGGTCAATTACCGACCGCACCCCGTGGGCGACTTCGGGGTCTATCTCTATGCCTTCGTTCATAGGACCGGGGTGCATGACTATGGCGTCCGGTGCCGCCAGTTCCATGCGGCGCGTGGTAATGCAGAACATGCGGGAGTACTCGCGCAGCGAAGGCAGGTGCCCCGACGCCTGGCGTTCTAACTGCAACCGCAGCGCCATCACCACGTCCGCACCTTCGAGCGCCTCCTCTACCCTGTGGGTTACGCGCACTGAAGCAAACGGGTGTTCCTCCGGTAGCGGCCTGAGAAAGTCCGGTGGCACCAGCGTTGGTGGTGCACACAGGGTCACCTGAGCGCCCATCTTCAGCAGGCCCCACAGGTTCGACCTGCCCACCCTGCTGTAGAGAATGTCGCCGACAATGGCGACTCGTTTGCCCTCAATACTGCCGAGCTTTTCTTTAATGGTGTACATGTCCAGCAGCGCCTGCGAAGGGTGGGCGTGGGCACCGTCACCGGCGTTGATAATGCAGGAGTCTAGGTGCCGGGCCAGGAAGTGCGGCGCGCCGGAGTGCGGGTGGCGAATGACGATTATGTCGGCGTTCATCGCCTGCAACGTAAGGGCGGTGTTGTACAGCGACTCGCCCTTTTTGGAACTGCTCCCGGCAGATGTCACGTTAATAACGTCCGCCGACAGTACTTTTCCCGCTTGTTCGAACGACACCCGGGTTCTGGTACTGGGTTCGTGGAACAGCGTTATTACCGTGTGCCCGCGCAGCGCCGGTACCTTGCGGATGGAACGATTTAACACCTCCCGCATGGCGGTGGTGTTTTGCAGGACGCCGTCTAGCTCCTCCCGCGAGAAGTCGTCCAGGTCCAGTACGTTCTTCCTGCCCGAAGACATCGAGCCGCCGCCGTTGGACAGCGCGGGAATGCCTACCCGCCTTACCGTGGTCACTTGCGGCCGCCTTTGTGGCCGCCTTGGGCGCTTGTCGCCATCGGTTCGTCGACAGGCCCCGGCGTTACCAGTGCTACTTCGTCGCGGTCATCGATCTCCGTCAGACGGACCGACACGGCCTCATCTTTCGCCGTGGGCATGTTCTTCCCCACATAGTCGGCGCGTATTGGTAGCTCCCGGTGGCCCCTGTCCACCAGTACGGCCAGTTGGATGAGCCTGGCGCGGCCAAAGTCCATCAGCGCGTCCATAGATGCTCGAATGCTGCGCCCCGTGTACAGGACGTCGTCCACCAGGACCACCACTTTGCCCTCTATGGGTACGGGGATCTCGGTCGGTCTGACCACCGGCCTGGGGCGGCCCAGCAGGTCATCCCGGTACAGGCCGATGTCCAGCCTGCCAACCGGGGGGCGAATGCCCTCGAACTTTTCTATTAGCCCCGCGAGGCGGTCTGCTATCGGCACGCCCCTGGTGTGCAGCCCGACTAGGACAATGTTCTCGGCACCCCGGTTTTGTTCCAGCACCTCGTGGGCGATGCGAGTCAGTGCGCGTCGCACGTCATCGGCCCGGAGCACCGTTCTCTCGATATTTGCGGGCATAAAAAAACCCCCGTCACTGTGCTGACAAGGGGGCTTTTTATCCCGCGCAATCGAGCCCTGACGGCGTTTCTGCCTTGTTGTCGGGCTCGACCCTTGTCAGTCTCTCAGGACTGCCACTTAAAGGGCGAATTTGGATGTTGTCTTAACCTATTCAGTCTATATTTTTCCGCCATCGACCTCAAGCGCTCGTTTCGAGGCTCGTGATCTCCTTGACCCCTCTGCGGGGCGAGAAATAGAATTGACCGCAGAGCCCCCTTTTCCGGATGGCACCGGTGTGGCGGGGCCGAGGTTATCGCGCTTCCCCGTACAGGCGAGATGCTCAGAAACCCGCGACGAGAGTGAGGTAGGAGTTGTTCAAAAAGGCCCTGCGGTGGCCTCGCGGCGGCGAAGAGAACGCCGGAGACGCCCTGTACGTCGTTGGCGAGAAGGTCTTGCTGCGTGACAAGCGCATCTCGGACATTCCCGACGACTACGCCTGGCGTCGCGATCCCGAGTTGTCCAAGCTGGATGCGACCCTGCCGATGCAGATGTCGTACGACGACTACCGGCGTTACGCCCGTGAAGAGCTGAGCTACAACAGCCGGTGGTCCAAGCGCTTCGCCATCGATACGCTCGAAGCCAGCGACAACGGCGAGGTCGAAGGCGACGAACCCGAACCGGGTCGCCATATCGGCAACTGCATGTACTATGACATTGACGAGCGTCGTGGCGAGACCGAGCTTGGCATCATGGTGGGCGACCGTGACTACTGGGGCGAGGGCTACGGAACGGACGCCGTGAGAACGATGCTCGACTACATCTTCACCTCAACCAAGCTCAGCAAGGTGTACCTGCACACGCTGACCTGGAACGACCGGGCACGCATGTCCTTCACCAAGTCCGGCTTCGTGGAAATTATGGAAATACGGCGCAACAGCATGGACTTCATGCGAATGGAGATTGCCCGGCAGGACTGGGAAGCAGCCCGCCGCGCCCGTGGGGCCGATGTGACCGAAGACGAGGCGCCAGCACCGCAAAAGCGACCAACCCCGTGAAAGTCCTGGTGACCGGTGCCACCGGTTTCGTGGGCCGCTCCGTGGTTGCGCAGTTGCTCGAGGCGGGAAATGAAGTCACGGCGCTAGCACGAGACCCCGGCGGGGCGTCAATTCGCTCGACCGACGGCCTATCAGTGCTGCGCGGAGACGTGCTGGCCCCCGAAACGCTGGCCTCGGCCTGCACAGGCATGGACGCCGTCATTCACTTGGCCGCGGTAATACGCGAGTCGGGCCACAACCAGACCTTCCCCCGCGTCAACGTCGATGGAACCCGGAACGTGCTTAATGCCGCTGCGGCTTCGGGAGTCGGCCGGGTCATATACTCCAGCACAGTGGGTGCGGTGGACGACCCGCACCTGCACTACATGCGATCCCGCTGGCTGGCCGAGCAGCTGGTTCAAGACAGCGGTATTCCCTTTTCCATATTGCGCTTTTCGGTCGCCTTCGGAGAGGGCGACGAGTTCATCAACCCGCTGGCTGCCATGGTCAAGGCGCTACCAATTGCCCCGGTGGCGGGGGACGGGAGCGCCCGCTTTCAGCCCATCGCCGTGGGTGACGCCGCCCGATGTCTTGTCACAGCTTTATATTTGGACAAAGCACTGGGAGCGACATACGACTTGGGCGGCCCCCAGTACATCACCTACCACGACCTGATGAAGCTGGCAGGCGAGGCCGTCGGATCCCGAGCGCTGCTTTTGAACACGCCCATGCCAATAATGAAGGCGATGGTTCGCATAATGGAGCGTGTAATGAAACGGCCACCGGCAACGAGCGAGCAACTAAAAATGCTCGACCTCGACCGCGTCGCCGACCTCGACTCGGTGTCCAGGGCCTTCGGGTTCGAGCCAATCTCAATGCAAGGCAACCTGGGCTACGTTCGGAAAATGAGTCTTTGGGACGCGATTCGCATAAACATGGGCAGCATGCCCGGACACATCCGTGACCACTGAACGCCCCGCAGGGCTTAACGGCGGCCGGGCGAACGGCGTTACCAGGCTGCCAATACCCGCCGGAGACGGCCCTGCCTACCGGGAAGCCGTAGACAGGGTCATGTCCCTGGCCGACTTCGAGCGCAACAAGCACAGCCCGGACCACTCCGGGTTCCACCTCGAACGCATGGCGCTCTTGCTCCAGCGCTTCGACAACCCGCATCTGGCTACACCAACAATTCACGTGGCGGGCACCAAGGGGAAAGGAAGTGTGTCGGCGATGGTCGCCTCGGCGCTGTCAGCTGCGGGCAACCGCACGGGGCTGTACACATCGCCGCATTTACACACCGTTAGGGAGCGCATACGGGTAAACGGCGAGCCCGTCACCGAGGCCGAGTTCGCATCACTAGTACATCGGACGTGGCCAGCGGTAACGCAGGTGAGCGCCGGTGCCTACGGGGGCGTCAGCACCTTCGAACTGATGACCCTCATGGCCTTCCTCCACTTTCGTGCCGTGAACGCCGACGCACAGGTCATCGAAGTAGGCCTGGGGGGTCGGCTGGACTCCACCAATCTCGTTAGACCTCTGGTCACGGTCATCACCCCGATCAGCCTCGACCATACGGCCACGCTGGGGAACACCATCGCGAAAATCGCCGCCGAAAAGGGCGGCATCATCAAGCCCGGCGTGCCGGTAGTAGTTTCGCCCCAGTCCGCCCGTTCTGAGGACGCACTGGGCGTGATCCGGGAAATCGCCGAAGGCCTCAATGCCGAGACTATCGACGTGTCGCGTGAGGCCTCGTGGTCGCCGATCTCGTCGGGCCGCCACGGGCAGCGGTTCCAGGTGCGCATAGCAGGCGAGACATACTCCCTCGCCATGCCACTACTGGGGCCACACCAGATAGAGAACGCAGCTACTGCGCTCGTTGCCCTGCAAAGGCTACGCGCCGACGGCTTCACGGTGACAGCGGCCCAAATGGCGGCCGGGTTCGCTTCGGTCAGTTGGCCCTGCCGGGTCGAGTATCTGGCCCCGAAGGGCGAAAGGCCTGCAAGTAGCCTCGGGGCAGACGCCGTCGTGGTGTCAGACGGCGCTCACAATACGGACTCCATAGGCCGCCTGCTGGAATCGGTTCCGGAACTGGAACATAGCAGGGTTGTGCTGGTGTTCGGCGCCCTCTCAGGACATTCGGCTTCAGGAATGCTGGACCAGCTGGCGCGACTGACGCCAAGGGTCGTTACGGTCCAGTCCCGTCACCCCCGGGCCATTCGTGCGGGCGAAGTGGCCGAAATGGCTCGCGAGCACGGCCTGGTCGTAATTGGGGAAAGCGAAACCGTGGCCGACGGTATGCGACTTACCGTGGCGGCGGCCAATTCCGGAGAAGTGGTGCTCGCTACCGGGTCTATCTCCGTCGCCGCCGAGGCTCGGGAATGGGCCCTCGGCATTGAACCCGAATGCTATCCTAATATCCGGCCGCCGGAAGACACGGCAGCGCGTGCGACGAAGGCCGGTGCACCCGGAACGAGCGCTGGTCCCTAGACCTTCACATGAACGCAATCACAAACGGTAATCGACCCCGCGTTGTCGTCACAGGCATGGGGGCCATGTCCCCTCTCGGCGAGTCCGTTGCCGAGTTCTGGCAGGGGCTGTTAGACGGGCGCTCCGGGATCGCTCCCATGGAGATCACCGACCCCACCCAGTTTCCCTGCAAGTACTCCGGCGAAGTGCTCGGCTTCGATGCCAGGGACTACATGGACCGTAAGGAGGCTCGGCGCATGGCCCGGTTCTCCCAGTTCGCAGTGGCGGCGGCGGGCCAGGCGATAGCAGACGCCAACTTGGATCTCGATTCTGAAAATCGTGAGCGAGTCGGTGTTGTACTCGGCAACGGTGCCGGGGGCTACCCCGAGACCGAGGAAGCGGTCCGCACCCTGGTCGCCAGGGGCGGAATGAAGATAAACCCGTTCTACATGCCATCCATGCTGTGCAACATGGCGGCTGCCAACGTCAGCAGGCTGAACGGCATCTACGGCTACACCAACACCGTCGTCACCGCCTGTGCCGCCGGTACCCAGGGCATCGGTGAAGCGACCGAGGCGATTCGCCGTGGGGCCGCAGACGTCATCATCAGCGGCGGCACAGAGGCCGGGCTCTGCCAGCTAGGCCAGGGCGGCTTCAACGTCATCCGCGCCCTGACCCGGCGCACCGACGATCCGACGAAAGTGAGTCGGCCGTTCGACGCCAACCGGGACGGCTTCGTACCCGCCGAGGGCGCCGCAATCCTTATCCTTGAACGCCTTGAGCATGCACTGGATCGGGGCGCCAACATACTCGCCGAAATCATTGGCCAGGCCGCCTCATCCGACGCCTTCCACCTTGTTCAGCCCGACTCCGAGGGTAAGGGCGCGGCCCGGGCCATTACCTGGGCGCTTGCCGATGCCAACGTGGGCGTTGACGAGATCGACTTCATCAGCGCTCACGGTACATCTACCGGTCTGAATGATCTTGCGGAGACGAAAGCCATCAAGCGCGCGTTCGGCGACCAGGCTTATCGGGTACCCGTCAGTTCGGCCAAGTCGATGATCGGTCACGCGCTGGGAGGCGCAGGTGCGCTGGAAGCCGTTGCCTGCATCAAATCCATTAGCGACGACGTCATCCACCCCACAGTCAACTACGAGACCCCTGACCCCGAGTGCGACCTCGACTACGTGCCCAACGTAGCCCGCCATCTGCAGGTGGACACGACGCTCTCAAACAGCTTCGGTTTCGGCGGGCAAAACGCCTGCCTAGTCATCCGCCGCTTCGACGACTAAGGCCTGCTAAGGCGGCCCCCGGCCCCGGCGGGCACTGTTAGCTCCTCTCGCCGAGCAAACCTCAATCACCCTTTCGGGTGATCACCTTGGTGGCTGCTGCACCCTCGGCGTTACGTGGTACAACACCACCAGTGACGAGGCCGACATGGCCATGAACACCAGGTTCGACTGGAACGGCACCTACGACGCCGAGACGGTCTTCCTGCACGAGGGTGGACACGTCGCCGGCCTGGGCCACTCCCTGGTGCAAGAATCGGTCATGTACGCCTCGTACCAGAGGGTACGGTCCGCACTTCACTCCGACGACATCAACGGCCTCGTGGCTCTTTACCCGGCCGCGCCCCCGGCGCCCGCGACCACCGGCTCCATTGCCGGGACCGTGGTTGACGTGGATACAGGCCTGCCCATCGCCGGTGCGACGGTGACGGCAGATACGGGCCAGTCGGCCGACACCGATTCGACCGGCGTATACACGCTTACTGACGTGCCCACAGCGGACGGGGCGGTGTCCGCATCCGCCGACGGCTATGGCTCAGAAAACCAGGCCGCTGCGGTGGCGGAAAACGCGACAACGACCGCCAATTTTGCCCTCACGGCAGTGCCGATTGGCTCGACCGTCAGCGTGACGTCCGTCACTTATGTGACCGAGGGCGGGCGTCGGGCGGACAAACACCTGCTCATCACAATCTCCCTGGAGGATGACGCTGGCAACCCGGCCAGTGGGGCGACGGTCTCAATCGAAGTGACCAGGAACGGTTCGCTCGACGGTACCGGTACAGGCACAACCGGTTCCGGGGGAACAATCACCTTCAGCAGGAAGAACGCCCGGTCTGGCGATTACGAAACGACGGTGACCGACGTCACCGCGTTCGGTCTGGCCTGGGACGGAGTAACGCCCGCTAACTCGTTTACCAAGTAGACGGGCTCTTTAGCCGCAAAGTAAAAGCCCCCGGCCAACAGGCCGGGGGCTTTTTGCGTATCTGAGTTGTGAAACCTGCTCGGTTAGCTAGCGTCGCGCATGGGAACGAAGCTCGGCGTCCGTAGCCAGCCGGGGAACGAACTGGTGATATATTTCCCCGCATGCGGATAGCTCTTATAGGACAGTCAGTATTCGGCGAAGCGGTGCTCAAGGCACTGGTGGAGCGCGGCGAGGAAGTCGTTGGCGTCTTCTGTCCGCCCGATGTCGAGGGCAGGCGACCCGACCCCATAACGGTGGCCGTTAAAGAGGCGGGCGTTCCCCTCTACCAGTTCGGCCGCATGCGCGACGTCGAGGCAATCGCTGCCTTTGCGGACCTCTCGGCCGACCTGGGCGTAATGGCCTACGTAACGGACATCGTTCCCGACGAGATCCTGCAAGACCCGAAGCTGGGGACCATTCAGTACCACCCGTCGCTGCTGCCCATTCACCGGGGACCGAGTTCGATCAACTGGGCGGTGATTCACGGCGATGACAAGACGGGATTGACGATTTTCTGGCCCGACAAAGGCCTCGATACCGGCCCGGTCCTGCTGCAAAAAACCATCGAAATCGGACCGGACGACACCACCGGCTCCCTCTACTTCGACAAGCTCTTCCCGCTCGGCGTCGAAGCGTTGGTCGAGGCGGTGACTATGGTGCGCGACGGCAATGCACCTAGAATCGAGCAGGACCACTCGGCGGCTACGTACGAAAGCTGGTGCAAGGCTAATGACGTCACTATTGACTGGAACCGGCCCGTACGGGACCTGCACAACCTCATCAGGGGCAGCGACCCATCACCCGGCTCAGGAACCGCCCTGAACGGTGCCGAAGTCCGGTTCTTTAAGACGAGCAGGCAGAACGATGACACCGGTCGCCCGCCCGGAGAGGTCGTGAGCGTCAATGGGGATGGCTTCGTCGTGGCCGCCAGCGGCGGCTCGCTAATGGTTCGGCGGGTGAAGCCATCTGGCCAAAAAAAGCTGGCTGGCGCCGAGTGGGCCGCAGCCGTCGGCCTGAAACCCGGTGACCAATTCGGAGACCGGGCGTGAACGGCGTACACGACATGGGCGGCATGCACGGCTTCGGCCCGGTCCCCATCGAGCGCGACGAGCCGGTGTTCCACGCCGAGTGGGAGCGCCGCGTCTTCGGTCTGTCGCTGGCTCTCGGGCAGAAAATGCGGTCTACCGGACCACAGTTGCGTGGGGCAATAGAGGCGTTGCCGCCTGAGACATATTTGGCGGTCTCGTACTACGAAAAATGGCTACGGTCCAAAGAGAACCTCCTGGCCCAAGCGGGCCTCATCGACCCGGCCGAATTGGATGCCAGGACCCGCCACTTCATGGCCAACCCAGACGAACAGCCCGTCCGCCGAGACGACCCCGGGCAACGCCGTGCCATGCGAGAGAGGCTCGACGGTCGCTACCCGGCAGAGACGGGCGCTGCCATTGAGCCCGCGTTCTCCGTTGGCGACGGCGTGAAAGTTAGCGTCTTCAACCCCTCGGGGCACACGCGCGTGCCTCGCTACGTCCGCGGCAAGGCAGGCACCGTGCAGCGCTTCTACGGCGTGCACGATTTCGAAGACGTGGGCTGTGGCGATGTTCCACCGCAGCAGCCCATCTACTCCGTCCGGTTTGAAGCGGTAGAGCTTTGGGGCGACGCCGTGGACGGGCGCGGGGCCGGATACTTGGATTTGTGGGAAAGCCACATTGAACCGCCGGGGTAGATGAAACAACAGGGATAGGAGGCAATTATGGGAGACGATCACGAGCACGCCCAAGAGTGGGCTGCGGTAAGAACAAAAGCGCTCGAGTCCTTGCTTGTCGAAAAGGGAATACTCAGTTCCGACGCCATCGACGAAGTGGTCCGAACCTACGAGCAGGACATCGGGCCCATGAACGGCGCTCGGGTAGTCGCTCGCGCCTGGACCGACCCGGCCTTCAAGGCCAGGCTGCTGACCGACGGCACCAGCGCCGTGGAAGAAATGGGCTACGGCGGCCTCGAGGGCGGCCAGCTTGCTGTGTCGGAAAATACCGACGACGTGCACAACGTCGTCGTCTGCACGCTGTGCTCGTGCTACCCGTGGCCGGTCCTCGGCCTGCCGCCGACCTGGTACAAGTCCTCGGCCTACCGCTCCCGCGTGGTTATCGAACCCAGGGCCGTGCTGTCCGAATTCGGCCTCACCGTCGAGGAAGACACAGAACTGAGAGTGTGGGACAGCAACTCCCAGGTCCGTTACATGGTGTTGCCCCAACGGCCTGAAGGAACCGAGGGATGGACCGTGGACCAGCTGGCCGAACTGGTCACGAGGGACTCGATGATAGGCGTCGCCAAAGTGGCGACCCCGTCAGGTGTCGCTTAAACATGCCAGAACAATCCGAAGACCAGCTGGACCGGCGCATCTCGAACATGACGGGCGAGGCGGCGCTTCCCCGAAGCAACGGGGAGCTTGTGTTCGACTCGCCCTGGGAGAGCAGGGCGTTCGGCATCGCCGTAGCGCTGCATGGTGACCGGCGGTTCGACTGGGAAGAGTTCCGGGGCGACCTGATCGACGAGATAACGCGCGCCGAGACCGCTCCTGACACTTCTGGGGCCTCCTACTACGAGCGCTGGCTGGTCTCGTTAGAGCGCGTTCTGGTAACGAGAGGCCTGCTTAACGGACCGGAGCTTGCGACCAGGGCAGCCGAATACGCGTCCGGCGTTCGGTCCGACGACGACCACTAATTCGGCCTCTTCCCCTCAGTGCATCTGTGGGGTTTCGGGGGCATATGGGGGGCGCTTCAGGAAGGCCACGGGGTCAATGGCGGCTACCGGCAGGTAAATTGCCCGGTAAACCGGGGCGAAAGCACACCCGCGGGTATTGGGAAACCTCGCCAATTAGGGGTATGCTTAAAAAGTATTGAGTTTCCTCAGCAGCATCTTCGGCAGTAAAAAAGGCCCAGCGGCGAGCATGGCTTCGCCATCCACCGGCCTTTACGTCGATATCGAAAATCTCCAGGAAGACGCTAAGTCTCTAGTCGGCGCTTTGCTCGACTCTTGGCCTAGATCTTTCCCAAGGCCAGGCCTTGTGACCCTCTACGTCCCGGCCGATCAGGCCGAACTGTGGCGAATGTGGGGCATTACCCGGTTCAAAGAAGCCACGATCCGAGTTCGCGGCATCCAGCGTTTCGCCGGACACCTTTCCAAGAACTCGGCCGACCTGGCCATTGCCACCGACGCGGTATCCGACTTTGTACGCGACCGGGTCGGCCATGTGGCGGTGTTCAGTGACGACAGCGACTTCATGTCCCTGTACGTCAAAATCCGGGAAGAATCGGGCGAAGGCAAGACAGGCGAAACACCGTTCCTGTGGGTACTGACCGACCGCAGGGGCACCAAGTCCCTGAACATTCGCCGGTACTTCCCCAGCGAGCACATCTTCGTTGTGAAGTCCGTTGGCTACCAAGGTGGCGGCAACCAGGGCGGCGGCCAGCAAAGTGGCCCCCCTCAGCGTTCAGGCGAACGCTCAGGTGGTTACGGCTCATCTCAGCGCTCCAATTCCGGGTCGTCGGCAGCGCCGTTGCGGAGCCGGAGCGAGCCCCGTGCGCGCAGGCCGGTGGCACCACCCGCCGACCCAGTCGCAGATCGGGCAATAGCCAAGGCCATCGTTACCAAAATGCCGTTGGGCTACTTCAAGAGCACCGACTGCCAGTCACTGGTCCGCGACATGTACCCGAACCACCCGCTCGCTCATGCCAGCTCCGGGGTTGTCGGCCAGCGCTTTGTGAAGAACATTTTGCCGCTGCTATTGGACCTCGGCGTTACCGAGCCAAATCCGAACCGCAGGCCCAGGCGTTTCCAAATTACCGAAGAAGCCAAGCAGAAAGTCAATCCCCGCTCTGGCGGAAACGGCCCCAACTCCAGCCCTCCATCCAGTCCCCCCTCCAGCGCCAGTACGCCTTACGGCAGCAGGGGCAGCAGTAGCAACTACGATAGCAGCAGCAGTAGCTACGACAGCGGCAGGGGCAGCAACTACGGCAACAGCAGCAGCTACGATAGCAGCAGCAGTAGCTACGACAGCGGCAGGGGCAGCAGCAGCAGCGACGATAGCAGCAGCAGTAGCTACGACAGCGGCAGGGGCAGCAGCAGCAGCGACGATAGCAGCAGCAGTAGCTACGACAGCGGCAGGGGCAGCAGCAGCAGCGACGATAGCAGCAGCAGTAGCTACGACAGCGGCAGGGGCAGCAACTACGGCAGCAGGTAAGCCCGCCCAGACACGGCCCTATCTAAGGGGCTTGGCCAACACACTACTCTCTCCCCGCGCTACTCTTCGTCGGGGATCCCGTCGCCCTCTGACTCGTCGAACCGACTCCCAAGCTGGGTGAGGAACTTTTCAACTTCTGGCGGCAGATTCGCCTGCGCCTCAAACTCCGTCGCCTGCCCGGTGTGCGTCCGGTCATAGTAGCTTTCGAGTTGTGAGATGAGCGTGTTCACCTCGGGGTTGTTCTCCGCAGCCTGGCCAATTTCCAGGTACTGACGTCGGCCCTGGGTAGCGTCGGCCAGTTCTCCCGGCAGCCCGTAGATCGCGCACAGGCACTCCAGCAGCCGCGCCGCGCCCATGCGGTCATCGTCCAGCCGGGCGTACTGCGGCACGTGCACCATAAGGCTGGTCACGTCCGCGCCCTTTCGGCGCATCTCTTCGGCCACCTGGTTCACTATCGAAGTCGGTCCCTGATAGGAACTCTGGCGGGACGTCACAAGCTGCCCGGCCAGTTTGTATTGGGGCTCCGTCAGGGAGCCGGTAACTATCAGGGGTCGAGTGTGCGGGACAGAGTCGTACATGCCGCCTATTCGGCAGTACTCCGTCACCCGGAAGTGGGCCAGTAGTTCGGCTATGCCGTCGGCGTAATCCTCGCCGAGAGCGTGCGGCTCCCGGATGTGCAGCAGCAGTAGCGGACGGCCCAGCGCCTCGTCGTCTATGTAGTTGACGACCGTGTTGGGCACAGTGAAGGTACGTTCCCCCGTAGTGAAACCCATGCGGGGCCGGTAGCGCGTGAAGTCGAAAAAGTTGCCCGGCCTGGCCAGGCGCCCCAGCTCCTTTGCGCCGAAGTGGTTCTCCAGTTTGCGCAGTGCCAGCGTGCCGACACGGCCGACGTCGATCCACGGCCGCAGCATCGCTATTGCAATGGTGTTGCTAAGCTCCGGTACGGGCTCGGTTATCTCGAAAGGGCCTATTCGCATCGCGCTATCTTAACCCTCTTTAGCCTTGGGGCTACTCGCCTCTTTGGCTTTGGGGCTATTCGCCCCGGGCCCCTCCCCACAGGCCCGCCGTCAGTCCGCCATCGGCGACAAGCGCGTGACCGACGACGTAAGAAGATCTGTCAGAACACAGCCATACGGCTATTTCCGCCATTTCTTCTGGTGTCGATACCCTTCCGTTCGGGTGCAGGACATCTACGCTCGCCTTGTTCGCTCGGTACCCGTCGAACAGCCGGTCGAACATCTCCGTCTCGACACTTCCTGGGCACAGCGCGTTAATTCGTATCCCCTGTCCGGCGTACTACAGCGCCGCCGACTTGGTCAGGCCGACCAGCCCCCACTTGGTGGCACCGTATTGCGCGGCCGAAGCCACCCCGACAACGCCGCTGGCCGACGATACGTTAACGATGGCCCCGCTCTTTTGCTCCAGCATCAGCTCCAGCTGGTGCTTCTTACAGCCAGGTGCCTATCAGGTTCACGTCGATCAGCGCCCGGAAGTTCTCCACCGTCGATTCGTGCGTGCGAAACGGAAACTCGCCCTCAATGGCCGCGTTGTTGACCGCGTAGTCGAGCCGCCCGTGCCCCTCGGCGACAGCCCGGTGCAACCGTTCGACCTGACCGGGGTCGGAAATGTCGGTGCGGACGAAAGACGCCTCGCCGCCGCTTGCCCGTATAGCCGCCGCGACGGCTTCGCCCTCTGGCTCACGCCGCGCCGCCAGCACCACTGCCGCGCCCCGGTCGGCGAACATGCGCGCCGTCGCCGCACCAACCCCGGAACTGGCACCGGTGACGAGCGCGACTTTGCCGTTGAAGTCATCCATTTATGGCCTCTCCTGAGAACGATGTCGGGAATCGAAGTATCGGGGCGGGATGGCCGGGAGATTACCATTCGCCACCGGCAGATGTCGATTTAGGTACGGGGCGTAGTTGACCGTGCGAAGCCTCCGAACTACTATGCGCGCCACTTGGCGGCAGCAGATTGGCAGCGGTTACTCACATTGTCTGGAGGTGGCGAAAATGAAGATGGTTAACTCCGTGGAAATAGCTCGGCCGATAGACAAGGTGTTCGAGTACGTGTCCAACCCGGACAACCGCTCCCAGTGGGACGGCGGCCTGGTCGAGACCCGCCGCACCTCCGAAGGCGACCTCGGCGTCGGCTCGACCTCTAAGGACGTCTACGAAATGAACGGGCGACGAATGGAATTCCAAACATCCATTATCGAGTGGTCGCCACCCACGACCCTGCGCTGGCGAGGGGTGGCCGACTCCCTGACGGCTGAGGGTCACTGGACCTTCACTGAAATCGGTGGCGGCACCATGGTCAACTTGGCCATGGAAATGAACACCGCCAACCCCATATTCAAGATGATGGCCTCGTTTATGCGCGGCAAAATGCAAAAGCAGATGGCCGAAACCGGTCACAAAATGAAACAGGCCGCCGAAGCAGAAATCTCCGCCTGACGCGGCGCATCTTATGAAGCACCCCGGCTTCGGTCGGGTTGTCTCATGCGCAACGTCACATCCCCCCGTCTTCTCCTGTTCGCCGGCGCAGCCCTCATGGCGGCCGTCGCCTGTACTACGGGCGTCGCCCAGCCAGCGGAGAACCCCGACGGCCCCGTGTCGTTCCCGACAGCCGTTGTGGAGGCCGCGAGCACGCCCAACGGCGACGGCGTGGGGCCGAAGAAGCCCGCGGGCAGGCCACCCGCGCTCGACACCTCCGTAGCCAGCGTCGGGCTGGACGAGGTCCTTTTCGACACGTTCCAGAGCGGCGCCATCGCCCTGTCTGCGGCCACCCAGGGCGACATCGACCGGCTGCGGGACGCCATCGTTCCCGTTTACGAGCCGCGATACGACGGGCCAGAAGGTGGCAACTGGCTGGACGACGACGACATTGTCCTGGGCTACCAGTCCGATAGCGGCGCGTACGCCTACCCGGTCAAAATGCTCAACCTGCACGAGATCGTCAACGACGTTATCGACGGCGTGCCCGTGTTGATTAGCTACTGCCCCCTGTGTGCCAGCGGCGTCGTCTACTCTCGCCTTTTGGGCGATCGGGAGCTGGTCTTCGGCAACACCAGTGCGCTGTGCGAGTCCGACCTCATCATGTTCGACGGGGAAACAGG
>CAUZIR010000003.1:0-22026 GCA_963579815.1 Dehalococcoidia bacterium | reverse complement strand
ATGTACCCGACCTCTTCGTGGTGGACGGTCTTGTTCCAGTTCGGCAGTAGCTCTTCGGGGAACGTGTTGTCGCCATCGGGCAACAACACGTGCTCATTGCCGTATGCCAGGTAGGTGTTGGTCTCCAGCAAAAACGCGATCTTGGCCTGGGGCTTCCCTGCATGGGGGCGAATGAAGAAGGGAATGTGGTCTACCGCGTCTCCGGCCGTGGTCTTCAGGGCAAAGATGCCGCTGCGGGCGTCATCCGGCACGTCGTACTCGACGCTGACGTCCCAGCGGGCGTCGTCGATGTCCTCTTCGTGGAATTCGATGGCACCGTACTCACCCGGCCGATTGGCATGGTTGTACTCATGGCCGCTCCAGTTGTGGCCAATGACGGCGCGGTGCGGCATGTTCACGACCGTGCCGTGCAGCCGGTTGGCCGACCTGTCGGTCGCTGTTTGAGAGGCCATGCCGATAGAAAAGTCCCAATTCGCCACCAGTGAAGTGCCGGCAACAGCCGTCGGGTCCGCGCCACCTGAGAGGGCGGCGATTTCCGCTTCGCTCAGGGTCCTGCTGAAGATGCGAGGGGCGTCTATTTTGCCGTTAAAGACTTTATGGTGACGGCCGTCGGCATTGAGGGAGGCGGCGATCATGAGCGGCCCTCCCGAAGGTGCTATGGCATTCACAGGCACCTGCTTTTCAACCGAGACGGTTTCGCCTCCGGCCGTCCAGCCGAGAGGCGCCTGGTGCATTCGGATGGTACGGGTCGCGCCGTCAAAGCTGACCGCGACGAAGTACCACTCCGGCTTGCGCAGCGCGCGGCCGGTAACAACGCACTCACTGGACTTGCCGTCGCCCACCCACAGGGCCAGGTCGCCGTAGCGTGAGACGAACAGGCCGTAGCCCGAGTCGCCGTCCCGAGACAGCTTGGTTACCAGCGCCTGGGGCTTGCCCCTGTCGGGCCAGTTGGGGGATATCCAGGCAGTGATGGTGAAGGCATCGGCCAGGTCGAGATACGAACTGTCCGGCACGGTGACGTGAGAGCCGCCGTACAGGTGCTGCTCTTTGCCGTCGTATTCGCCTGTGACGGGCGACTCGACCGGTTCGACCTTGAGGCCGGGTCCCATCGGGTTGGGGTCGCCGTGAATGAGTCGGACAATCTCGGCCCGGTACTTTGAGGCCTTGGACGAGACGTGAAGGCGAATGGTCTCGCCCGGTCGGGCGCTAAACCTGTCCGGATAGCCGGTTAACCGCATGTACCCCCCTGAATTGTGTGTGATAAAAGCCTTCGGAATTATAGGGGCCGGGGCCGGACCGCTCAAGGAACGGGCGAACACCCGTGGTCGACTACCGGGACCGCCGTTGACCACCCTATCGGCCGCTGGTAAATTGACCGCAGCGGGTCACCGTCTTACGGTGATCGCGACCAAAACGATAGCAAAGCGGCCTATTGCGAGGCGATGAGGCCATGAGCCGGAGAGCTATCTAGAGCGAACAAAGAGAGCGGAGGGCGACTTTGGCTGAACGAGGAAGAGCGGCGGTACTTGTAGACGACTACAAGTTCGAAATAAGAGAGCTACCCACACCGGAGGTAGAGCCAGAGGGCATTCTCGTAAAGGTGACGGGCTGCGGGGTTTGCGGTTCCGACCTGCACATCTGGCGCGGCGACATAAAGCTGCACGGCTACATTACCGGGCATGAGCTGGTTGGCCGGGTCCACTCGATGGGCTCAAAGGTGTCGACCGACTACCTGCAAAAGCCGCTTAAAGAGGGCGACCGGGTGATATTCACCTACTTCACCCCCTGCCACCGTTGTTACAACTGCATTCGCGGCAAGTACACGGACTGCTGGCAGAACTTCACCGGCATGATGTCGGTAGAGGAGTACCCGTACTGCCACGGCGGATTTGCCGACTACTACTACCTGAAGCCCGGGACGTTCGTGTTCCGGGTCGATTCGGACATGTCAGACGCGGCATTGACCTCGGTCAACTGCGCGGCGGGCACGGTCATGGAGGGCATCGAGCGCTCCAACATCGAGGCCGGGCACGCAATCGTGTTCCAGGGCGCTGGCGGGCTTGGTCTGTACGGAATGGCTTATGCACGAGAGCGAGGCGCCGGGCCTATCATCGCGATCGACGGCCAGAAGCCGAGACTCGACCTGGCCTTGCAGTGCGGTGCCGACTACGTCATAGACATTAACGAGCTTCCCGAGGCTGGGGACCGCATTGCAAAGGTGAAGGAACTGGTCGGCGGTGGCCGCTCCGGGGCCGACACGGTGGTCGAAGTCGTCGGGTTCCCAGGCGTGGTGCCCGAGGGACTGGAGATGCTAAGGCCGGGCGGTCGCTACATAGAGATAGGCAACATTTCGGCCAAGTCGATGGTTGAGATTGACATGAACCGGGTGCTGCACGGCATCCAGTACATCGTCCCGGTGTCGTTCTACAGCCCCGCCCTGCTACCTGCGGCGCTGGAGATGCTGGAGCGCACGCAGGACCGCTACCCGCTGGTCAACCTCATGTCCCACACCTTCAGCCTGGAGGACATCAACAAGGCGTTCGAGACGTCGGAGTGGTTCGGTAAGGACCGCCAGACGGCCGTCACTCGCGCGGTGGTAGTGCCGTAAGCAAACGGAACTAGTTAGCATGGGGCCTGTGTCTTGACGGCACAGGCCCTTTTTTTGCCCCGGCCGAGGGGGCAAATCGCCCAACTACTCGAAGGCCAGCGCGCGGGCCGGGTTCTCCACGAAAATTTTGTGCAGGTCGGCCTCGGTGAAGCCGAGCTTACGCATGCGCGGAATCAAATTCTCGAGGTGGTGGGCGAAGCCTTTGCCGCCCTTGCCCACGTACTGCCACGGCTGGCACACGTCCTGCGCCACCATGACCTGGTCTATGAAGCCCATCTCGGCAATGCTCGCTATGATCTCGAGCCTTTCGGTGTCCGTGGTAAAGCACACCTCCGGCATCACTCTTTCCAGCGAGGTGTCCTCCCAGCCGAATACGTCCAGCTGTATGTAGCAACCGGCCTCGGCTAGGGCGCGAATGCCGTCGCGGTCCCTGAAGCCGTCGGAGTGTCCGAAGATGACCTTCTCGGGGTTGGCACCTGCCTCCAGCAACGTTTGCAGCACTTGTTCACGCAACGCCCGGTCGTCGGGCGCGTGCAGCGTGAGCGGAGCGCCCGTCTCCTTTTGGGCGATGCCCGAGGCGTACACCGACTTTTTCTCTTGAGGATGCAGGGGGATGGAGCAGCCGATCTCACCGATGATTCCGCTCTTAACGCCCGTGTCGCCCACCCCGACCGTTACGTCCCTGACTATCTCGGCGGCTATTGAGTCGGCGGTCCTGGTCGCCATGTCGTCCGGGAGCGACACGGACACGTAGTAGCCCGAGCCCATGACCACGTTCAGCCCGGTTGCGCGGGATATTCGGGCGTACGCGAGCGGGTCGCGGGCGATGTTGGCGCTGGTGGTGTCTACCACTGACTGGCCACCAGCGTGTTTGAAGCGCAGCACCTCTTGGGTCGCGGTCTGCTCGTCCAAAAGTCGCATGTTCTCCAGGCTGTACTGGAAGCGGGACGGCAGGTCGCCGAGCATGTCCATGGTGATTGGCGCGTCCCTGAACACCCGGCCGGTGGCGTGCTCCGCCTCGACCGTGTAGCAGGTAATGTCGAGCAGTAAATGCTCGTGTGTAACTGTGACGCCAAGCTCAGACGGGTCTATAGGCCCGAGCACCGTCTGCACTTTTCCAGATATGTCGCTCATGCCAGGAATAGTCTCCAGCGAAAAAGCGCCCGCCGAATGAGGGCGGGCGCTTGCGGATTTCGGTGAATGGCGGGTCTAGCGCAGGGACAGTTCCCCAGACGCAGTAACCATGGTGCGGCTGTCGAGGAGGATGTTCTTCGCCTCATCGTACTCGATCATATTACCCCTACCCTCGTATTGGTCCTCGCCCTTGTAGGGCGTGCCTCTGATCTCTCGGGTTACGGCCTGGGTGACCTTACGAATCTGGTCGAAGGGGGCAAATTCGCCTCCCGTCCAGTCCTTCCAGCTGCCTTCGGTAAGGTCGAACTCCCAGTAGTAGGAGACGGCGGCCTTCCAGGGCTCCTGGGGCGCCCACCGGGGGTCGTCCGTTTCCCGCAGCCAGGGTCGCTTGTCGCTGTTGTACCACTCCGTCGTGGCCTCGATGCGCCTGAGGGGGAGAACCATCCTACCCAGGGCGGCCGCGAAGCCAGGGGTCAGTTCCCCCAGCTGTGCGACCGCGAACTTGTGCACCGGACCTGCGGAGTCAACGTACAGCTCGCCGAAGTCGGAAGCACCTGAGGCCGACCAGCCCGCAGGAGCGCCGGAAACGACGTGGACGCTGCAGCTACCGACACCCGTCGCCGCCTCGGCCAGCGTCATTGCCTTGACCTGGGTGGTGAAACCGAAGCCGAACTCGGCCAAGTACTCGGTTATGTAGGCGACGGTGAAATCATGCTCCGGCCCGTCGGTGATGTGCGCTATCACCATCGTGCCGCCAGCCTGATTGGCGCAGGCACCGGTCTCGAGGTTAGCGAGGTCGGAGAACTCGCTGGTGCTGCTGGAGCCGCAAGCGATCGCGGCCAGCGTGATAAGCAGAAAAATTGGAAGTGTCGCCCATTTTAGGCGCGACATATTGATCGCCATGTTCCTGAAATCTCCCGTTCGAATTTGGCGCTAATCATAACACTCGGTCCTATATCTGCCCGGTTGGGCAAACCCGCCGGTACCGGGGCCTCCGGGTCAGTTGAGAAAGATCTCTGTCATCGGACGCGACGCGAGCGGAACGCGGTCCCCAGCGTAGGACTCTAGCAGCGTTGCGGCGACGAGGACGACGCTGTAAAGGTTCTCGACCATGTACTCAGTTAGCATCGTCTTTGCATCTTCCGGGCGGCCCTGTTCCAACATCACACGACCATCCCGGGCTACGGAGTACGCGGTCTTCACCATCGCAGCCTGCAGCGGGGCCCATTCGGACCGAACGTCTGCAACCCGGCGCTCAGGTGCCTTCAGCACGGCCCTGACCAGGCGACGAAAGAGCCACCAGACGCTGTAGTCGCTCTGCCCGACGTCGCCGAACGAGAGCGCCCTGGGCAGGTCGCCCTCTATGAACGTTGGCAGGAATATGCCCAGACAGGGAGAGTACATGCTGGTCCAGTAGATGGGCAGGCGGCTACCGTCGTCGCACAGTTCGGCTACCAGACTTGCCGCCGTGTTGCTCAGCCCCGCACCCCCCTCGGCGTGCATGCATATGCCGCGACCGGGGTCGATGTCTGTGACGAAGCCGGACCTGTCCGCATCGCCGTTGGCGTGGTCGGACAGCAGCGCCATCATGGAAGCGGCGTCCGTGTTTCCCTCGTGGCGGTCGAGCACCGCGCAGCTTCGGGTGCGACGCATGAAGCCGCTGCCGGAAAAGCGATCCGCCTCGGTAAAGGCGTCGGCGAAGGACAGGCGGCCCGCGCCGTCCCAGCCCAACTTTCGTGCCGCTGCCTCAGCACCAGGCGAAACCGCGTCCCAGTCAGTGGCTATGGATAGCACGTTGCTAATGCCCGTCTGGGTCTTCACCTTACGCACGGCCCACTCGCGGCCCGCGGTCTCCACCACATAGGCATTTTTGGGGTCGGCCACGATGAAGCTGTTGTCGTAAGTAAGTTGACCGCCGGGATGCTGGAAGTTGCCCTGCCCGTGCGCAGAGACGATGCCCGTCATGGCGTCCACGGCCTCGGCAGCCGTTGCGCCCCGCTCAAGGCCGAGACGCACCAGGTCCATGCCGATCAGCGTTGGGCCGGGTGGTCGCAGTTTGGACTGCAAGGCCTCGTTGCCAATAACGACCTGGTGCTCGTTAAAGCCGATTTCGTAGCCCCAGCACCAGTACGGCCGTGAGCCCACGTTCCTGTGCGTGGTCGCCACCTGGGGCAGGTCGACGAAGTGTGTCTTTAGTACTCCACCTGCCGGGTAGGTCGTCCGTTCGTGCAACTCCAGTGGTTGCGCTTCCTCGGGCGGCCGGTCGGAGTTCTTGGCGAAGATCGTCTGACCGGACGCGGTCGCCGCACCCAAAGCGACAAACGTGTCACAGCCGGTCGGTTCTTGTTGACCAGGCAAGATCATTGAGCGGACCTGTCGTCGTTCATGAGTCCAGTGGGAGCGAACCTGCCCGGCGCAGGGGCAAGTTTGGTGTCGGCTTGCTCACCAGAGTCGGGGGAAACTTCAGAAGACTGCCCCGTGTTCGTCGCCTCGCCAGCATCAGTGGTTTCCCTAGACGCCGCCGAAGCACTGCTGCACGCTGCGGCAAGCATCAGAGAGACCAGTGCAAAAGCTGCGATAGCGTATCTATTCACCAGATATCTCCTTTCGCACCGCCTTAGCACCAGCCACAAGGGCGTCGAGCTTGCTCACTGCCATGTACCGGGGCGACCAACCGAAGCCGCAGTCCGGGTTCAAGTACAGCTTGTCGGCGGGCACGTGCTCCAAGACCTTTCGAATGCGCTCGGCCACGTCCTCGGCCGTCTCTGGATGAAAAGACTTCACGTCCACCACGCCAGCGCCCAGCTCCCGGCCGTCCGACCACTCGGCGAAGCGCTCGACTTCGTACATCTCTCTGGCGGCGAACTCGACCACGAACTGGTCCGCTTGGGCTTCCAATATGGCCGGGTAGTAGTCGGTGTACTGGCGTTTGAACCGGGCTCTGCCGTTCCGGTTGCCGAAGCAGATGTGGTATGCAAGCTTTGCATCCACACCCCCGGTGGCCATGTTGAACAGCCGGGCCATTTCCTTGCCGCCAATGTTGCCACGGGCGGGCTCGTCTATCTGGATGAACGTGGCTCCCGCCTGTACCAGCGCCTTTAGCTCGGCGTTAATGACGTGGGCGAAGCGCTCGGCCACCGCCACCGGACTGTCGTAGACATTGTTGGGCCTGATGCGCGAGCCAAACGTCAGCGGACCGGCGCAGGTGACTTTAGTGGGGAGGTCGGTGTGGCTTAGGAGATACTCGAACTCGGCCACGATACCCAGCCCTTCAGGAGCCATGATGTCGGAGACGGCCTCGTATCGGGTCTGCTGATCGTAGCCCCAGGGCCCGCCCTTGCGGCCCACCGGCAGCGCTCGAATGCCGCCGATTATCCCATAGTAGCCGTCCACATAGCCGTCCAGTCGGCGGGACTCACCATCGGAGATGATGTCCAGGCCAGCCCGCTCCTGGTCGAGGATGGCGACATCGACTGCGTCCGTCAGTAGTTCCTCAAGATCGGAGGTGCCCCACTCACCGGAGTCGAGCAGATCCTTGCACCTGTGCCACCAGGCGGGCTTGGCGTGAGAGCCGACGACGGTGGCGGGAATTATCGGAAGATCGCTCATACTGTTTGCCCTTTTTCAGTCTCTTCACCCACGAAACGCAGGAGCCCACCCGCGAGGAGTATCTTTCGCTGTCGTTCACTTAGTGTCACGGTCGTCTCGATGGGCCGGACGGGATCGCCGTAGCCGAGAGTCATGGAAACAGTGCCGTTCTCAACCAGGCTACGGGCACCTGTCAAAACCAGATGCGAACCCGTCTCCACCACATCGTAGTCGGCTCCGTCGGCGAAGATGAGGGGCAGTATACCGTAGTTCACAAGGTTGTCCTGGTGGATGCGAGCGAAGGATTTTGCCAGCACAATTCGTACGCCCAAATACGCCGGTGCCAGTGCCGCGTGCTCGCGTGAAGAGCCCTGGCCGTAGTTCTCCCCGGCCACGATCACACCGCCTCCCAGCGCCTTCGCCCTATCGACGAACCCGTCATCCACGTAGGAGAAGACGTATTCGGCAATGGCCGGAACGTTGGAGCGCAAAGCGAGCGTGGTCGTGCCCGCAGGCAGAATGTGGTCGGTGGAAATGTTGTCGCCCAGCTTTATCAGTACAGCGCCGTCCAGATCTGCACCAAGAGGCTCGCGTGTCGGAACCGGCTTGATGTTCGGACCGCGCCTTATCTGTACAGAGTCGGGGTCGGCGGACGGAGGAATGATGCCGGAGTCGTCCGCCACGTACCTGTCCGGCACCTGCACGATGAAAGCGTCGTCTGTCAGATAGTCGCGGGGGTCGGCGATGACACCGGCGATGGCGGTGGCCGCGCACACGGCGGGGGACGCGAGGTAGACGCTGTTGTTCATGCCGCCCGAGCGTCCGGGGAAGTTGCGGTTGAACGAGCGCACCGAGACCGCACCGTGGCCCGGCACCTGGCCGATGCCCGCGCAGGGGCCGCACGCCGACTCCAGCAGCCGCACGCCCGCCGCGACGATGTCGGCCATCGCACCGCTCTGGACAATCATCTGCAGCACCTGGCGGGAGCCGGGGCTCATGACAGTGGTGACGTTTGGATGCACTGTGCGGCCACGCAAAAGCGCAGCCACCTCGGACAGGTCCGCGAACGACGAGTTGGTACAGCTTCCAACCGCTACTTGATCCACTGGTGTACCGGCGACTTCTGTCACTGGCACCACGGCGTCGGGGCTGTCCGGGCAGGCGATCAGCGGCACCAGCGTCGCCAGATCAATGGTGATCGCCTCGTCATAGACGGCGTCTTCGTCCGGGCCCAGTGGCCGGTACGCCTCGGCGCGACCCTGCCTACTGAGGTAGTCGAGCGTCATCTCGTCGCTGGGAAACAGCGAGGTGGTGGCGCCGAGTTCGGCACCCATGTTGGTAATGGTGGCTCTCTGCGTCACCGTGAGCGTCTTCACGCCCGAGCCGTGATATTCAAGAATGCGACCGACGCCGCCCTTCACCGTAAGTTGCCTGAGTAGTTGAAGGATTATGTCCTTCGCCGAGACGCCGGGCGTAAGTGAGCCGGTCAGTTCGACGCCGAGAATGTGCGGCATGCGCATGTGGTACGGACCGCCCGCCATTGCCACGGCCACGTCCAAGCCCCCTGAACCAATTGCGAGCGAGCCAACGCCACCACAGGTAGGCGTATGGGAGTCGGTGCCCACCAGGCTCGCGCCGGGCACAGCGAACCGCTCCAGGTGGACCTGGTGGCAAATGCCGTTGCCGGGCCGGGAGAAGTGCACTCCGTACTTCGCCGCCACGTCCTGCAAATATGCGTGGTCGTCGGCGTTGCGGAAGTCGGCCTGCAGCATGTTGTGGTCGATGTAGCTGACCGACAGGTCGGTCTGCACCCGGTCAACGCCGGTCGCCTCCAGTTGCAGATAGGCGAGCGTGCCTGTCGCATCCTGGGAGAGCGTCTGGTCAACGCGAATGGCGATCTCTTCTCCGGGGGTCATGTTCCCAGAGACGAGATGCTCGCGTATCAGCTTTCGAGCGAGGTTTTGGGGTTTAGTCATAGGGACAATGCAGCACTAATTATTCCTGTCTAGCCCGGTCCCATGCAACCTGGATTCGGGCACCAGCACGTGCCCCTCCATGATACGTCGGGCCGTGCGGTAGGTCGTAACACTGGGCACGCGCCAGTCGGCCCCGTCGCGCTCGACGTCGGCGTCGACGGGTATCACCCCGGCGGGGTGGCCGATGCGCACCTGCCCAGACGCCGCCGAACTGGCCCCGGCTGACCTGCTTTGTGCGGCCTCGAACACCACCGTGCCGGGTACCTGTGCCGCCACCGCGGTGGCCATAGACACACTGCCAGGATAAGTGCGATGCGTGCGTTCCATAGATATGGCCCTGGCCAGCAGATTCGTGTCTGTCGGCTCGATGTGCCGACCATCGCCGGTCTCGTAGTGGGCAGGGGGCGCGACCATGGCTATCTTCGGCATCGCCCGCTGCCGCTCATGCGCGTCGTCCAGGCTGATGCACAGACCTAGCTGCACTGCGGCCGAACAGCGAATTTCTTCCAACAATCGCTGCAACTCTGTATCGGCGTCCAGAGCAGCTGCGGTGCCCGTCGCGTCGCCCCCAACATCGCTCGCTCGCACGAAGACGGTGGGGATGGCGACGTCGACAATCGAGACCGTCGTATGCCTGCCGGAAGCGAGCGCCAGGCGCTCCTGCGCGACCCCGGTGGGCAGGACCCCACGACCGAGCGAGCTCGCCGGATCGACGTACTCAAGCTCGATACGCGCGCCGGAGCCAGGCACCCCGTCGATGACGAAGTCGCCCTCGGACACCGCTCGGCCACCCACGACGGGGACGTGGGCGACGAAGCGCTTGCCCGTGTTGACGGCCAGCACGCGAACCTTAGTCACTGGTTCGACTGGGTCCACCAGCCCCTCGTCGATGGCGAAAGGTCCGACGGCAGAAGAAATGTTGCCGCACGTGCCCGACCAGTCAACCAGCGGGCGCTCCACGTCCACCTGGGCGAAGTCGAACTCGATGTCCGTGTTCGCCAACCCTGACGGGGCGATTATGGCGGCCTTTGACAGCGACGATATGCCGCCACCCAGCCCGTCCACCTGTCGCCCGTTCGGGTCGGGGCTACCGAGTGCGGTTAGGATGACCGCATCGCGTTGATGCGCATCGAACCGGGCCAGGTCGCGGGCGTGAAAGAGCACCGCCCGGCTGGTGCCGCCCCGTACGAAGACGGCCGGGATTTTCAGATCGGTCGCCACCTAACTAAGTCGTTTGCCGCGCTCGCCGGTGTACCGGGCGCGGGGGCGGATGAGGCGGTTTTTCGCGTACTGCTCGATGATGTGCGCCGACCAGCCGGTGATGCGGGCCGATGCCACGACGTTCGTCATGAGGTTCAAGGGGAAACCCAGCTGGTACAGGACGGGCGCCGCGAAGTAGTCGACATTGGGGATGATCCCCTTGGTCTCGGCCATGCGCTTTTCGGCCGCAATGGCGATATCGAACCACTTGCTGTCGCCACCCTTGCTGCCATTTAGAGCTGCGGCCATCTCCAGCGCCATCTCCCGCAGTTCGGAGGCGCGGGGGTCACCGGCCCTGTATACCCGGTGCCCGAAACCTGGCAGCTTGCGTTTTGCAGCCAGCGCGGCGTCCACGTAGTCGGCGGCACGGTCTGTTGAGCCGATCTCCACCAGCATGTTCATCGCGCCGTCTATAGCGCCCCCGTGCAGGGGGCCCTTTATCGCGCCCAGCCCGGCCACGACCGCCGAGTACATGTCGGACATGGTGCCCACAACGACCCGGCAGGCAAAAGTAGAGGCGTTGGTCTCGTGCTCCGCATACAAAACCAGGGCCGCGTCGAACGCTCGCCGCAGGGGTTCTGGCGGCGCTGTGCCGTCCACCATATAAAGGTAATTCGCCGCGTGACCCAAAGCGGCACCCTCGGGTGCTACGGGCTCCCGTCCGGCTTGCAACCGCGTCTGAGCGGCGACCAGCGTGGGAAACTTCGCCGTCAAGGACTTGGCCGCAGCCAGCAGCGAGTCCGGGTCGATGGCATCGGCGTTCGGGTCGAATACGCCCAGGAGAGAAACGGCGGTACGCAGCACGGCCATGGGGTGGGCATTCTCGGGAGCGCTCCGGAGCAGGTCCAACACCGGCTCCGGCAGCACTCGCAGGTCTGCTAACTCGGCCTGAAATCCCGCGAGTTCATCGGCGCTCGGCACCCTCCCGCACAGCAGCAGATACGCCATCTGCTCATAGCCGAAGTGGTGGGCGAGGTCGGCAATGTCGTAGCCCCGAATCAGTAGCTCGGGGGCGTGGCCGTCTATGTAGGCCACCTCTGACTCGAAGGCCAAGACGCCCTCCAGACCGTGGTGGACTACTGGTTCGGCGCTATCTTTATC
Organism: Dehalococcoidia bacterium; assembly: GCA_963579815.1. Lineage (GTDB taxonomy): Bacteria > Chloroflexota > Dehalococcoidia > Lucifugimonadales > UBA2962 > CAUZIR01. The sequence continues at coordinate 10,359 of CAUZIR010000003.1, read as the reverse complement.
GACTGTCACTATCGTGTTTTCCCTTTGCTTATTTATTCCCCGTCAGACGGCGAGGGCCTCGAACTTGGCTCCGTACATCTCCGACAGCACTTCCAGCAACGCCAGTACCTGGGGAGGGTGGCTGTCGGCGATTCGCATGAGCAGGGCCGTCTGCAGTGCAACCCGGTTCTCCGGACCGAGCGATATCGTCCGCAGCTCGCCGCGCTCTACCTCGCGTCTGATGGCGCTACGGGGCAGGAACGATATGCCGATGCCCAGTTCGACCATGTGTTTGGTCGCGTCGATGCTGTCGAGGCGCATCTCCACCCTGGGCTGGATGCCCTCCCGACGGCAGTAGGTCTGGATGAGCCGGAAGTAGGCCGAGCCGGGGTCGTAGAGGATGAACGGCTCCCGAGCGACGTCTGCCAAGCGGGCGGCTCCCAGCATGGCGAACCTGTGGTCTGGGTGGACGACGAGCACCACCTCCTCGTCGTACAGGTGGGTGGTGGCCACTTCTTCGTGGCGTAGCTCCCTGGCAAAGCCCACCTGCGCCTGCTCCGCCACCACCATGTCCAGGGCGTCCCTTGAGCGCCCCACAGTGATGTGTGCCTTGATGTCCGGGTGCCTGTGGCGCAGTCGTTCCACAATCGCCGGGAGCGTGTACGTGCCTATGTTGCGAGCGGCGGCAATGGTGAGCAGCCCGCCAGGTGCGTTCCGGCCGGTGGCCAGCACCTCCCGTCCCTCACGAAGCGAACGCAGGGCGCTCTGGGCGTAGGGCAAAAAGGCCCTGCCCATCTCCGTCAGTCTCACGCCTCTGCCAGCCCGGTGGAACAGGGGCACGCCAAGATGATCTTCCAGCTTTTGGATTCGCGTACTCACCGATGGCTGCGACAGGTGCAGAGAGACGGCGGCCTGGCGAAAGCTGCCCTTGTCGGCAGCTACCAGAAAGGACTCGAGTTGATGTAGTTCCATCGTTTTTCGCAATTCCCCGCAACAGAGCCCGGCATGGCACCCGATACGACGAGGTATAGGGAATACCTATCGAACCGATAAACAAATAGGGGTTTCGATTATACCGGGTGGACTAAATGCAGAACGGTCACACTAACGGCACCTCGCCAACCCCTCCGACACTCGGTGAACAGGGGACCCTCGCCGAGCAGGCCGAGAGCCTGGAGCTTCGGTGGGCGACGGACCCCCGGTACAACGGCATCCGGCGAGATTACACGGGCAGGGAAGTTATAGCCCTGCGCAACTCGCTGAAGATAGAGCACAGTCTGGCCGTCCACGGCGCCACCAAGCTGTGGGAGGGCCTTAACTCCGGAAACTACATCCACACGTTCGGTGCCATGACAGGTGCGCAGGCGGTGCAGATGGTGGCCGCCGGGCTGCAGGCCATCTACGTCAGCGGCTGGCAGGTCGCAGCGGACGCCAACAACGCCGGTCAGACCTACCCCGACCAGAGCCTCTACCCGTCCTCCAGCGCCCCGGCACTGGTGAAGCGCATCAACAACGCCCTGCTTCGGCGCGAACAGGTCGACATGATATCTGGCGACACGGGCAACGCCGGTAAAGAGTGGATCATCCCGGTCATCGCCGACGCCGAGGCGGGCTTCGGCGGGCCCATCCACGCATTCGAGCTAATGCGGTCCATGATCGAGTCGGGCGCAGCGGGCGTCCACTTCGAGGACCAGCTAGCCGCCGAGAAGAAGTGCGGCCACATGGGCGGCAAGGTCGTGGTGCCTACATCTTCATTCATTCGCACCCTCAAGGCGGCGCGGCTCGCGGCCGACGTGATGGACGTCCCCACCGTTCTGCTGGCACGGACCGACTCACTGGCAGCCAAGCTCATGACTAGCGACATTGACGAGCGCGACCGCCCCTTCACCACCGGCGAGCGTACCGAAGAGGGCTACTACGTGGTCACCGGCGGTATGAAGTCATCCATCGCACGGGGCCTAGCCTACGCACCGTACGCCGACGTGATCTGGTGCGAGACCTCCGTCCCCGACATCAATGAGGCCCGTGAGTTCGCTGACGCCATTCACGCCCAGTACCCCGGCAAGCTGCTGGCCTACAACTGCTCGCCGTCCTTCAACTGGACGAACGCGATGAGCGAGTCCGAGATCGCCAGTTTCCAGCGGGAGCTTGGCGCGATTGGCTACAAGTTCCAGTTCATCACCCTGGCTGGCTGGCACCTCATGAACCTCGGTACCTTCGAACTGGCTGGGGCCTACCGGGACGAGGGCATGAGCGCCTACGTCCGGCTGCAGGCGCGAGAGTTCGAACTGGAGTCCGAAGGCTACACCGCCGTGCGTCACCAGCAGGAGGTCGGCGCAGGGTTCTTCGACCAGGTACTGACGACCGTGTCCTCCGGGAGTGCGTCAACGGCCGCGTTGGTGGGATCAACAGAGGCCGCTCAGTTCGAATAACTAAATAGACTCCGTCTAACACACGTTGGCTAACACACCAGGGCTACGACACCTGGCGAACGAAAAAGAAGGGGCCCGTCTTAGGACGGGCCCCTTCTTTTTGTTCAAAAATCGATGCGCAGTCCGCGAGCATCACATCCAGCGTGTCGGGGTGTCGGCTGTTCACACAGGCTTTGCGTAATTTGGCACTAATAGCGGGTCCACTATGATGGTCCTCTCGGTCCAGCCCCGTACTGTCGCAACCGAACCAGTATTGCCGCCATAAGGAAACGACTCGGACTACGGAAAGAATCCATCCTTCGCCACCGCCAGTGCAAAGGCAAAATCGCCATAACCTCGAAGATGCCCCTGGAGTCGATGGACGACCTGTCCATTGCCTACACACCGGGCGTCGCTGCGGTAAGTATGGAGATCGCCAGTGACGTGGCGCAGTCTTTCGAACTGACGAACCGCGCCAACACTGTCGCGGTGGTCACCGACGGCTCCGCCGTGCTGGGGCTCGGCGACATCGGCCCCGAAGCGGCCATGCCCGTAATGGAGGGCAAGGCGGTGCTGTTCAAGGCGCTGGCAAATGTCGATGCGGTCCCCCTTTGCCTGGCCACGCAAGATGTCGACGAGATCGTACGCGCCGTCGAGCTGATGGCCCCGTCGTTCGGAGGCATAAACCTGGAGGACATCTCGGCCCCCCGCTGCTTCGAGATAGAGGACAGGCTGCAGGGCCTGGGCATACCCGTCTTCCACGACGACTAGCACGGTACCGCCGTGGTCACGCTGGCGGCGCTCATCAACGCTGCGCGCGTTACCGGCCGCCAACTCAAAGACCTGAAAGTCGTCTTCTCCGGAGCCGGGGCCGCGGGCATCGCGACGGCCCGGTTGCTGTACGAGGCCGGTGCCAGGGACCTGCTGCTGGTGGACAGCAAGGGAGTGGTTCACGCTGGCCGCACGGACCTCACGCCGGTCAAAAAAGGCATGCTCGGCATCGCCAACAAGGACGGGGTTTCCGGCAGCCTGGCCGACGCGCTGGTGGGGGCCGACGTGTCCATCGGCGTCTCCATGGCGGGCATCGTCAAACCCGAAATGGTGCGGGCGATGGCCGCCGACTCGATAGTCCTGCCCATGGCCAACCCGGTGCCGGAAATAATGCCCGACCTTGCGAAAGAGGCCGGGGCGGCCATAGTCGGCACCGGCCGCAGCGACTTCCCCAACCAGATAAACAACGTGCTGGCCTTCCCCGGTATTTTCCGAGGGGCCCTAGACGCGCGCGCCTCGTATCACCACGGCAATGAAGCTGGCGGCGGCCGAGGCGCTCGCGGGGCTAGTAACAGACCCGTGGGCCGAGCAAATCCTCGCCTGGGCGCTGGACGAAAAAGTCGCACCGGCAGTGGCGGATGCGGTGAAACGGGCGAGCCAACTGTCCTGAACTGAGCCTGGATGAGATGGAATGAGTGAGATGCGTTGGAATGAGATGAGCGGAGGCGAGGAATGAAAAGCTACGAGGTGGTCGTAGTCGGAGCAGGGTCCGGCCTGCACGCCATTGGGCCATGCGTCTAGGCGGGTCATTCGGTCGCCATAATCGAGGGTGACAAGTTCAGCGGCACCTGCGCCAACCGGGGCTGCATACCCTCCAAAATATTCATCTACACCGCCGACATCGCCGAGTCCGTGGCCAGGGGAGCAGAGTTCGGCGTGCACGCCAGCATCGACCGGGTCGACTGGCCCGCGCTGCAAAAACAGGTCTGGGGTCGAATGGGCCCGGGCTCTGAAATGAACGAGCAGTGGCACCGCGACCTGGACGGCCTGGACGTATATAAAGGCTACGCCAGGTTCATCGACGACAAGGTACTGGAGGTAGACGGCGAACGCATCAAAGCCGAGAATATCGTCGTCTCAGTGGGAACGCGCCCGTCTGTACCGGCGATTCCCGGCTTGGACGGCGTCCCATACATCACCTCCGACGAGGCCCTGCGCCTGCCCGCATTGCCCCGCAAGATGACAGTAATTGGCGCAGGTTACATCGGCGCCGAAATAGCCCATATGTTTGGCTCTCTGGGCACACAAGTTACCATAATAGGCCGCGGTCCCAGGCTGCTAAAGAACGAAGACGACGCGGTCAGCGAACGCTTCACCGAGGTGTTTGGCAGGGCTCACCGGCTCATCATGAACGCCAGCTTCAAGTCCGTGTCGCACCGAGACGGGAACTTCACCGTCAACGTGGTGGCCGACGGACAGGAGCACTCGGTTGAATCTGACGCGTTGCTCGTGGCCACGGGCAGGCAGGCCAACTCCGACAAGCTGGGCATCGATGCCGCCGGTGTAGAGGTGGACGGCAATGGGTTCATTAAGGTCGACCCATATCTGCGAACGAACGTGGATGGCATCTGGGCGCTGGGCGACATTGTGCCGACCCACTCATTCAAGCACTCGGCGAACCAGGAGGGGCGGCTGGTCGCCCACAACATCCACAATCCTGATGACCTCAAGGCGATGGACTATCACGCGACTCCCCACGCCGTATTCACCTCCCCACAGGTCGCGGGCGTGGGCATGACCGAGCGCGAGGCGAAGGCGGCGGGCGTCCCCTACGACGTAAGCCAGCGTTCCTACGACAGCATCGCCTAGGGCATGGCGTCACACGAAACCGATGGGTTCGCCAAGATCATCCGGCACGCGGGCAGCCACGAGGTGTTCGGTGCCCACGTCATCGGCCCGCACGCCTCGATAGTCATCCAGCAAATGGTGGCGGCGGTGCGCCTGAAGATGACCACCGACGAACTTGCGAGAGTCGTCTACGCCCCGGCTACGCCGAGCCATAAAAAGGGTTAGTTAGCGTATGCGATTGCCGACTCGCCGCCGTCCAGCACGATCACCTGCCCGGTCATCCAGTCGGCCGCCGGGCAGGCGAGGTAGAGCGCCAGCAGACCCAATTCGCGCAGGTCGGTGAGGCGTCTTAGCGGCAGCGACTTAACTCGCGCCTCCGCTATGGCCGGGTCCTTGAACCCCGGCTCGGTCATTTCCGTCTTGAACCAGCCGGGGGAGATGGCGTTGACGGTCACGTTATAAGGCCCCCACTCCAGAGCTAACACTTTGGTCAACATCTGCACTGCGGCCTTGCTGGGGGCGTAGGCGGCCTCATACGGGAAAGCGAGGTTGGCAGAGGTACTGGCTATGTTGATAACCTTGCCGGAGCGGCGCTCAATCATCTGCGGGGCGACCGCCCTGGCCATGTAGAACGACCCGTCCAGGTTGGTGGCGAATATCTGGCGGAACGTATCGTCGCTCATGCGCTGGTCGGCGGGCCAACGCCAGTCGACGTCGTCAGGCACATCGGGCACCGGCACCACCGGGCCGACCGTAGCGGCACCGGCGTTGTTGACGAGAATGTCGATCTTGCCGAGCTTACGTGTGGCCTCCGCGACGGCGCTATCCACCTGGGCCGAGTCTGCGACGTCGCAGACGAGTGGCACTCCCTTGCGACCCATGACTTCTATTTCTGCTGCGACTGATTGAACCTGGGCGGCCGACCGGGCCGTGACCGCAACGTCCGCACCGGCCTCTGCGAAGACCAGCGCAATGGCACGGCCAATACCCCGGCCACCGCCGGTAATAAGGGCCGTCTTGCCCTGTAAATTGAACTCAGGAAGCATGGTTCTCGCCTTTGTTTGTTAGCTTGCGCGTCCCAAGCGGGGGCCGGGCGAGACTAGCACCGGGGCGAAACCCGGTCAACGAGAGGACTGGTGGGGAGGGGGCCGCCGTGTGGCTCAATTGCCAAACGCCGAGTCTCAAACCGAAGAAACTTGTGGCGACCCCGACCGGATTCGAACCGGCGATCTCTGCCTTGACAGGGCAGTATGTTAGCCGCTACACCACGGGGTCGCGTAAACGCGAAGACTGTATTAGATTTTCGGTGATTTGCCGGGCACAGTAAAGGCCTGACATATCAAACGGCACTACTAATCCCGGACCACGCCGGAACAAACCACGAAGGTGGTGGGCGATACTGGATTTGAACCAGTGACCTCTGCGATGTCAACGCAGCGCTCTAAACCACTGAGCTAATCGCCCGTCCTGTACCCCGTCTGTTTGGAGGCTGAATTTTAGCAACCTCCGGCCGGGCGATCAAGGACTTTGGGCCTGTATGGACTGGCTTATAGCTGAGGCAAATCCTCCGAGGGGCTGTCCCCACCAACGAACGGATTGTCCATGGAATCGTCGGATCCGACCAGCACGCCAATCGACGAGTCGTCGCTGAATGTGCCTTGCTGATCAGACGAGTCTCGCAGGTCCAGCAGACCCAGCTTTTTCCGGCCAGCTGCGGACTGGTCCAGGCGGGCCGGGATGAGCCGACCGATGATGACGTTTTCCTTCAGGCCGCGCAGGTGGTCCACATGGCCGTTTGTCGATGCCTCGGTCAGTACGCGGGTGGTCTCCTGGAACGAGGCCGCCGCAAGGAAACTCTCCATATTGAGAGATGCCCTGGTAATGCCCAAAAGCACCGGGCTGGCTGCGGCTAGATCGCCGCCCTCGGCGATTATGGCCGCGTTGACCTCTTCGTAGTTACGACGATCTACGAGTTCACCGGGTAGAAGCTCGGTGTCACCCGGCGACTCTATCCTGACCTTGCGCAGCATCTGCATCGAGATCAGCTCAATGTGCTTGTCGTGAATTTTCACGCCTTGGGAACGATATACGGCCTGCACCTGTTCGATGAGGTACTGCTGCACCGCTTCACGTCCCTGAATTCGCAGGATCTGCTGCGGGTTCTTCGGACCCTGTGTCAACGCCTGACCCGACGTCACCTTGTCTTCTGAAGCGACGATGATATGAGCCGCAGCCGGGATTATGTACTCCCGCTGCTCTTCATCTAGCCAGGTTATGGTGATGGTGTCCGGGTTCTTCTTCCTGCCGATCACCTTCACCTTGCCCGAAACTCGGGCCATCAGGTCGGTGCGCTGGAGGGCGATATCGTCGTCACCCTTCTTGCCCTCTACGCCTGCGAGTCGGGTTCCGATAGCCACTTCATCGCCGTCGGCGACAAGCAACTTTTGGCCCTTCGCTATCGCGTACTCGTCAACGTATTCCGCGACGCTGGTAACTCGGATGGTCCGACCTTCCGAGTCCTCCATCAGTTCGATTTCACCGTCGATTTCGGAAAGGACCGCCTCTCCCTTGGGAGCCCGCGCCTCGAAGAGCTCCTCCACTCGGGGGAGGCCGCTTGTAATGTCGGCACCGGCGATACCGCCGGTGTGGAACGTACGCATTGTTAGCTGCGTGCCCGGCTCACCAATGCTCTGGGCCGCGATGATGCCCACGGCCTCACCCAGCATTACCGGGTCGCCGGTACCGAGCTGTATGCCGTAGCAGTTGAGGCACACGCCTCGATCCGCCTCGCAGAACAGGGGCGAGCGGACCAGGACGCCCGAGACACCGGCCAACTTGAGTTTGGCAGTTGCCTCGTCGTCGAGTTCCTCACCCTGGTCCACGAGTATCTCCCCGGTCGCGGGGTCGGCCACGGCCTGCGCGGCAAACCGGCTGCGCAGGCTGTCGGCGAATGCGCTCGCCAACGCCATCTCGGGGTCGTCTTCAATCCACGCGCTAGACTCGGTACCGCAATCTTCCACGGTGACGGTTATCTCCTGGGCGACGTCGATGAGACGTCGCGTCAGGTATCCAGAGTCCGCTGTACGCAGGGCCGTGTCGGCAAGTCCCTTGCGAGCGCCGTGTGTGGAAATGAAGTACTCCAGCACCGACAGGCCCTCGCGGAAGTTGGACTTGATGGGGCGATCAATAATTCTCCCCTTCGGGTCCGACATCAGGCCTCGCATTCCGGCCATCTGTTTGATCTGGGCGATGTTGCCTTTCGCGCCTGAGGTGGCCATCAGGTAGATGCCGCCGTAGTTGCGCAGGTTGGTCTGAATGACCTTGGTCAGTTCGTCATTGGCCGATGTCCAGATTTGAACGGTGTTTTGGTACCGTTCGTTCTCGGTAATCAGCCCGTCCATGTACTGCTGGTCGAGCAGGGACACGTTGTTCTCGGCGTTCGAGACGATGCCTGCCTTCTCGTCGGAGACCTCAACATCGTTAATAGCAATTGTGGTGCCAGACCGCGAAGCATAGTGGAAGCCCATGTCCTTTAGCGCGTCCAGTACGTCCGCTGCAATCTCGTTTCCAAGGTGCTTGTACGAGGCCGCCGCCAGGTCTTTGAGGCCGCCTTTGTCCATCTCGAAGTTCCAGAACCCGAGAGCGTCCGGTATTACCTCGTTGATGATGATCCGGCCAGCCGTGGTGTCGATGATCTGGCCGGGTTCGTTCACGCTCCCGTTGGCATCAGTGCCATTGGTCACGACACTCGCCGCGGTAACGACACCGTTTTCCCTGACACCGACGTGCGCGGGGAGGCGTACTTTTATGGGCGACCGCAGGCCTATCTGTCCCAGTTCAAGGGCCAGACGGGCTTCCTCGACATCGCCAAACACTATGTCGGAGGGTTTGCGTCCATCGTCGTCGATCATGGTCAGGTAGTAGCAGCCCAGCACCATGTCGAGTGTCGGGGCGACCGTGGGGTCGCCCGAGCTCGGAGACAGCATATTAAGCGTGCTGAGCATGAGCTTGTTGGCTTCTAGCACCGCCTCTTTAGACAGCGGAACGTGTACGGCCATCTGGTCGCCGTCGAAGTCAGCGTTGAATGCGGTGCACACCAGTGGGTGCACGCGTATGGCGCTGCCCTCAATGAGCACAGGCTTAAACGCCTGGATACCCAGACGGTGCAGCGTTGGCGCGCGGTTCAGCAGCACCGGGCGGTCTTTGATGACATCCTCGAGGATATCCCAGACCTCGGGCCTAACTCGCTCGGCCATGCGCTTTGCGCTCTTAATGTTATGCGCGTAGCCCTTAACCACAAGCTTGTTCATGACGAACGGCTTGAACAGCTCCAGCGCCATGCGCCGGGGCAGTCCGCACTCATGCAGTTTGAGGGTGGGGCCCACGATAATTACGGAACGGCCAGAGTAGTCCACGCGCTTACCGAGCAGGTTCTGGCGGAACCGGCCCTGCTTGCCGCGCAACAGGTCCGACAGGCTTTTTAATTTGTGGTTATGGCTGCCGGAAACGGCTCGGCCGCGCCGACCGTTGTCCACCAGGGCGTCCACGGCCTCCTGGAGCATCCGCTTTTCGTTGCGGACGATGATCTCCGGTGCCTGCAACTCGATGAGTCGCTTCAGCCTGTTGTTCCGGTTAATTACCCGGCGGTACAGGTCGTTGAGGTCGCTGGTGGCGAAGCGTCCGCCGTCCAGCTGAACCATCGGGCGAAGTTCGGGCGGCAGCACGGGCAGCACGGACCAGACCATCCAGTCCGGCTTGTTGCCGCTCTTGCGGAAGGCTTCGACAACCCTGAGGGTCTTGATGGCCTTCTTCCGGCGCTGTCCAGAGGTTCCGCTAACCTCGCCCTGGAGCCGATTGCGCAGCGCTTCTAGGTCAATGCCCCGGAGGACGTCAATAACGGCCTCTGCACCCATGCCGGCCTTGAAAAGGTCGGTGTGGCGGTCCCTCATTTCGCGGAACCGGGACTCGGGCAGTAGCTGGCCGACACCCAGGTCGTCCAACCCGTCGATCAGGGCCTCAAGCTCGTCCTCTAGATCAGTTTTGTCCTGTTCTAGTTGGGCATTGATCTTGGCGATCTCGAACTCGGGGGTTCCCTCTTCGGGTGCGGGTCCCTCTTCGGCCTTTTTCGCCTTGGCCTTGGTTTTGGCCTTGGACTTCCTCTTTTTGGGCTCGGGCTCAGCCTCTGGCGCGGCTTCCCCAGCTGCCTCTGCGGCCTCGGCGACGGCCAGGGCGAGTTGCTCTAGCTTTGCCTGGGCCTTCTCATCAAGCTGAACCAGGCCCTCGTCTAGCTGGACTTGCAGTGCTTCAATTTTTTCTACCCGTTGCTCGTCGTCTACCTCTGTCACCAGGT
>CAUZIR010000002.1:0-24434 GCA_963579815.1 Dehalococcoidia bacterium | reverse complement strand
CCAGCCTCAGGTTCGCCTCGGCCAGGTGGCGCTGGGCACCGGTGCCGTCCAGTTTCACGTCCTTGAAAAACTTGAGAAAAACTATCTCGTAGCTTTCGAGCTGGGCTTTCAGCGCCGGGTCCTCTACCTGCCCTTTCAACTCCTTGGTCGGAGAGTGAATTTCGAGCAGTTGGAGAGCCTCTTTCGGCACCAACCGGCAATTGAGCGACAGCTTGAGAATGTCCGCCTTGGCCTCCAGCGGTTCCTTGTTTAGGATCTCGCCGAGGTAGTTGAGGATATCCTCGTTTAGCTCTCCATCAAGAGCGTCGCGCACCTTTGGATGGAACCTGAGTTCTGCATAGGTTCGGTCGCCGGTAATGCCGACGAACCGGCTAATAGCGCGGATCTCTTTTTCACTGTGCGCCACACCCTGAAGAAGGCGGTGGACCAGCTGCCATGCCCTGGGCGCTCGGCCATCCTCGGTGGTCAGCTCCTCTTCGAGCGCCTCAATGTGTTTGACCGCCTCCATTCGGCGTGCCAGCACTCGTTCGTCATGCGCCTTGAGCAGGCTGACCCGGCCGATCTCCCGCAGGTACATGCGGACCGGGTCGTCGATCATCTCAGTGTTGTCAAAGTCGCCCCAGTTGGCGGCTTTGGCCTCGGCCTCTTTTTCGGAGGTCTGGGCGTCCTTTACCTCAGTCTTGGCTTTGGAGCCGTCGCCGGTGGTCTCGTCGTCGTCGTCATCATCATCGTCCTCGTCGGCCTGGCGGTCAGTCTGGCGTTCGGCGGGGCGATCGGCGACAGCGCCAGCCTCGGCGGCCTCACGTCGTCGCTCTGTCAGACCGATCAGGTCACGCGGCGACGTTGCGGTGTCGACCAATCCCTTGATCATGTCTTCGTTGTTGTTGTCTTCGCTGTCCAGGTTTGTTGCCATAAGTGGTCTAGCCTCTCTGGGCGTGGATCTCTCGCAGCCGTGTGTTTACCTTAATAATCGCCTGCTCGACGTCTTGTGAAACCTCGAACGACTCTTCACCCGACAAAAGGCCGTCTTGTAGGCGCCGAAGATGTCTCTCTTCGAGCCTGTCTAAAATCTGGCCCAACGCAATCTCGGCCTGGCCGAGCACCGTCGGTTCCAGATCGGTAGAGGAAAGCTCATCGAGCCGCTCGTGAAGAGCGGGGTCCAGGGCGGCCCTCACCTCCTCTAGTGTAGCCGCCTTCATCCATCGGGTAAATATCTCTCTATCGTCGCTCCGGTGGAAACACTCGGGAGGAAAGCTTTCGGCGAACTCTTTAAGAGTGGGCCGCTGCACCAGCATGGCCAGGGCGTAATCGTCCACCACGGCATCGTTTCCCTTGACCAACTGGGTGTCGCCAGTACCGGGTTGAGTCGTTCGCGGAGCCGCCCGGCCCTGCCCGCGGCCCTGGCGACTTGGGCTCGCGCGGCCACGTCCTGGGCGCCGGGCAATCTGCCTGAGAATGGGGTCCAGCCTATCCGGGCTGACGTCCAGAACCGTCGCCAATTCATTGCGGTAACGTTCCTGGTCAAATGGGTTGGCAGCGTAGATGAGGCGCGCCACCCATTCTGCTGCGGCCGTCTTGCCCGCTCCCGACGACAGGTCGAAGCGCTTCGGCAGCCAGTGAATCATGAACTCCTCGCCCGACACCGCGTCCTCAATGGTCTTGGTCCAGGCGTCGGGGTCGTTGCGAATCAGGTCATCCGGGTCGGAACCCTCTGGCAGCAGCGCTATCTTTATTTCCAGCTGGTTCCGTTGCATTATCGGGCCGACCCGGCGGCTGAAGGCGGCCGACTCCTGGTCGGCGGCCATGACCAGCATCTCCTCCAGCTTGCGCACAGTGGCCTCTTGTCCGGCCGCGTCTGCGTCCAGGGCCAGCACAATCCTCCCGGCCAGTGATCGTAGCTGCGACATCTGCGTGTCCGTGAGCGCGGTGCCCATAGACGCAACGACGTTGTGGTGGCCATGCTGATGGGCGGCGATCACGTCCATGTAGCCTTCCACCACTATCGCCTGGCCCCTCACCCGTATCGACTCCGACGCCAGGTGCAGCCCGTAGGCGATACTTCGCTTATCAAAAACATCCGTACCGGCCGTATTGATGTACTTGGGGTCCGTACCGTCCAGCGTCCTCGCGCCGAAACCGGCCACCCGGCCCCGCCTGTCCGAAATCGGATACATAAGGCGGCCCCGGAAAAAGTCACGAGTGTTCCCGTCGTCGAACTGTCTTACCAGCCCCGCTTCGATCATCTGCTCGACCGTGAAGCCCTCGGCCAGCAGGTGGGCCCTAAGGCTCCCTGAATCTGTGCCAATAGGACTAAGGCCGAGCCTGAAACTTCTCGCCGTCTCCTTGGTCACCACGCGGGACTTCAGGTACTCCCGCGTGCTCTCCCCGCCCGGTGTGTACAGCAGGCCCTCATAGAAGCTCGCCGCCGCCTCATTCACCTCGAAGGTGGTGGCCGACTTCGTTTGAATGGCGGTCGAAGCGAGCGCCACACCTGTCTTGTCGGCCAGAGCCCTGAGCGCCTCACCGAACTCCACGCCCTCGCGGCGCATGTAAAACGAAATGGCGTCCCCGCCGGTGGAGCAGGCACCGAAGCAGTGCCAGCTTTGCCGCTCCGGGCTAACAATGAACGAGGGGGTCTTCTCGTTATGGAACGGGCACGGCGCCTTGAAGTTACGGCCCGCCTTTTGCAGCGAGACATAAGAAGACACCACGTCCACTATGTCCAGCCTGGCCTTTACCTCGTCTACTACCGACATATTGGTTAGCTAACCCCCGCGCGTACCGGGTCGGAAATGCCCGGCTCCAGGGCCTCGGCTTTTCTCATCGCGTATTGGTCCGTCATGCACGAAACGTAGTCAACGACCGCTCGCTCGGTGCTTTCCGCCCTGAGTTGATACTCGGCCGGAATCTCTCCCAGACTGTCGGAATAGTAGACGAACAGCAACTTCACAATCGCTCTGGCAGCCCGGCCCTGCGCGCCCACATCTTCTGGTACGTATACGCGCTCGAACATGAACGCGCGAAAGTCGTTCACGGCCTGCCGTACGACGGGCCCCATCGTAATCACCGGGGTCCTATTTTCGCCTCTTGCGGGTCCGTCTTCGCCTGTAGCAGGCCAGGAATTCTCGACTATGTCGGTGACAATACGGTCAACGCGCAGGGAGTGGCGATTGCCCAGGACATCAAACACCCCGGGCGGCACCTCGTGCTCATCGATAACACCGGCCCGGAACGCGTCCATCACATCGTGGTTCAGATACGCGACCGCGTCGGATATGCGCACAATTTGCGCCTCCAACGACAGGCTCTCCACCATGCCTGGTGACAGGAAATCGCCCTGTGGTTTGGAGTGCGAGGCAATGCCCCGGCGAACTTCTGCGGTCAGGTTCAGCCCCGCGCCGTCCTTTTCGATAGCTTCCACCACCCGCAGGCTCTGACGGGCGTGCTTGAACCCGGAGCCCGGCGCGCCCTCGCCCCGGACCAGCCTGTCCACCTCGTCCTCGCCCACATGGCCAAACGGGGTATGCCCGAGATCGTGGCCCAGCGCTATGGCCTCCGTCAGGTCTTCGTTCAGGTTCAACGCGCGGGCAATAGTGCGGGCAATTTGGGACACCTCAAGGGTGTGTGTCAGGCGGGTGACATAGTGGTCGCCCTGGGGCGCGACGAAAACCTGGGTCTTGTGTTTGAGCCGCCGAAACGCCTTGGAATGGACAATACGGTCCCTGTCCCGCTGGAACTCCGTGCGCAGGGGGCTGGGAGTCTCTTGAATCTCCCTGCCAGCGCTTTGGGCCGACCTCTGTGCATGGGGGGAGAGCAGGCTCTCCCTCGCCTCAATACGCTCGCGAACGGATTGCTTGGTCTTCACATCCCCTAACGGACGATCTGGAACGGCGGCATCATGTTGGGCAGCCGCACCTCCACCAGCGCCGGTGCGTCGGCGTCCAGTGCTCTGCGCAGTGCGGGGCCCAGCCCGTCCGGGTCGGTGCTCTCGGCCCTGACGCCGTGGGCCTCGGCGAGCTTGACGAAATCGGGGTTGTGCAGTTCGGTACCGATGTATCTCTCGCCGAACCGGTGAGCCTGGTCCCAGTTAGAAGCACCGAAGGCGCTGTTATTGAAAACCAGCGCTACGGCGCCTATACCGTGCGCCACCGCCGTGGACATCTCCGACGCCATGTACATGAACCCGCCGTCGCCGCTAATGGCAACGACCTTGCGGTCGGGCGCCGCCACTTTCGCACCCAACGCTGTCGGGTAGGCATACCCCAGGGGAATGAAGTAGGAAGTGGTGATGTACGAACGCAGCGTTCGTACGGGGTACCGAACGTGGCTCCAATAGCCAATATTCGTGATGCCGCTAATAACAATGTCGTCGTCGTCGAGTTCACCGGCAATGGTATCGACAATGGCCGTCTGCTCCGGGGCCAGGTCGGAAATCCCATTGGCGATCTTCTTTTTCCACTTGGAGGCGAATCGCTTGCCATCTTCAGTGGCGCGTGTGCCGAGACGGAACCCGGCCTCACCCAGCCCGTCCAATATCGCGGCCAGCGTCAGAGCGGCGTCGCCCAGCACTTTTACCTCGGGCCGGAAATTGCGCCCTATCTCCTCCGGGTCCACATCTATTTGAATCAACTTTTTCCCGGACAAGTCGAGGCCTGGCATCAGCAGCCGCGTGCCCACGGCCAGCGCCACGTCGCAGTACTCCATAACTTCGGTACCGGGCGTCAGTTGCGCATAGTTGACCCCGAGATACAGCGGGTGGTCGGGGTCTATAACGCCGCGGGCCTGCGGGGTCGTCATCACCGGTGCGCCCAGCATTTCGGCCAGGGCCGTTAGCTCTGCGGAGGCTCCAGATATGGCTGCACCGCCACCAGCGAAAATAATGGGCCGCTCCGCCGTTGCCAGCGCCTGCATCGCCGCTTGTATGGCCGCATTTTTCGGCGCCATACGCACGGGCGGCTCCGGCTCGACCATATCCGTGACATCCGAAGCCGACAGGGTGTCCGTCGGTATCTCTATCTCGACTGGACGCGGGCGGCCTTTGCCCATCTGGTCGAAAGCCTCCCGCACCATGCCGGGTATTTCGTCGACCTGGCTCGATCGGGCGTTCCACTTGGTAATCGGTCGGAAGACATCCAGCTGGTCCTCAATTTCGTGTAACTCGCCGCGGGCCTTACCGAGGGCATCGCTCGGTATCTGGGCGGAGACAAGTAAAACCGGGGAAGACGCCCCGTACGCCGTGCCCAGGCCCCCTGACGCATACAGAGCGCCGGGTCCTGGCACCACAATGGCCACGCCTGGCTTGCCGGTCACCCGGGCGTAGCCATCCGCCATGTGCGTGAGCGCCATCTCGCTGCGACCCTGCACCAGTCGGATGCTGTCGCGGTGTTCGTGCAGCGCATCGAAGATGGCCATGACCTGTACGCCGGGCAGCGCAAAGACAGTATCCACCCCTTCTGCGATCAGCTGGCGTACAAGTGCTTGTGCTCCGGTCATCTTCATCGTCGGATCATTGTGCAACACAGGGTCTGGATAGGCCACCGGCAATCTTCCGACCGTGCGTTTGGACGCGGGCTAGTCTTAGGCACGACATTAGATCGAGATCAGTCCCAGCGGTGCCTCGCCGGAGTGCACGCGGGCGACGTTGGCGTAGCCGAAGGCGGCGCGGCGGGACCAGGCGTCCCAGTTATTGCCAGCGCTGTGGGGCGTCACGATGACTTTGTTCATTTGCAGCAACGGGTTGTTTGGCTCGACCGGCTCTATCTCGAACACGTCCAGCCCGGCCCCGGCGATGCGATTGTTTCTCAGCGCGTCTATAAGGGCCGACTCGTCGATCAGTGCGCCCCTCGACGTATTGACGATCACGGCGGTCGGTTTCATCGTCCCGAGCAGTTCACGACTCACGAGATGACGGGTCTCGGGCACCAGCGGCACGTGCACGGTAATCGCGTCGGACGTCTCGAATAGCTCCTCAATACCCACGTAGGTCAGGCCCAGCGCCTGCTCCTGCTCCCCGGTCAGACGCTGGACATCGTGGTACTGAACATCGGCGTCAAACGCCCGCAGTCGCTTTGCGACCTGGCGGCCAATGTTGCCGATGCCGAGAACCCCCACAGTCTTGCCCGCCAGTTCGAAGGCGTTCATGCCGTTCAGTGGGCCGGTCCATTTGCCAGATCGCGTCGCCGCATCGGCCTCGACCAGCCGGTGGTAGACGGCCAGCAACAGCAGCATTGTGTGGTCCGACACCGCCCAGGAATTGGCTCCGCCGTTGTTGGCGACGGGGATTTCAAGCTCCCTGATCAGGCTGGAATTCAAAAAGTCCCAGCCCGCCGAAAGAATCTGGAGCAGCCTGGGGCCGGACGCCTTGAGAACCTCGTCGGGCAACTTAGTGCCGGAGAGAATCAGGTATTCGGTGGTCGCCGCCAGCGCTATCTGTTCGTCGAGAGGCCCGCGCACGTCAATGCCCACCGTGTCGAAGCCGTCGGGCGTATGTCGGGCAATCTCGTTGTAAATTGTCTGCTCGTGTGAATGGACCAGTGCTATGTTTGGCATCGATCTACTATAATCTGGCCCGGTTTCCAGTCGCCAAATTCGGGTAAAAACGGGGTCAACCCCGAACCAGACAAAAGTGAACGAGGAGTAACGGACATGTCGGACATCAAGAACATCGGATTTGTCGGGCTCGGCATCATGGGCAAGCCGATGGCCAAGAACCTGATCAAGGCCGAGTACAACGTCACGGTGCACGACCGTGTTCGACCGGCGGTCGACGAAGTAGTCGCCGCGGGCGGGTCCTCGGTCGAGTCGTCCGCTGCGGCCGCTGCGGGAGCCGACGCCATCATCACCATGCTGCCGGACGGCCCCGACTCCGAGCTGGTCATTCTCGGTGAAGGCGGCGTGCTTGAGGGCGCGGCCCCTGGCTCGGTCATCGTCGACATGAGTTCGATAGCCCCCGCCTTCTCCCAGAGAATTGCTGCCGCATGCGAGGCCAAGGGAGTCGACTTCCTCGACGCCCCGGTAAGCGGAGGCGAGCCCATGGCTATCTCCGGTGCCCTGGCCATCATGGTGGGCGGCAAGCAGGCCGTATTCGACCGGGTAGCGCCCATGTTTGAGCCGCTGGGCGCCAGCGCCGTGCTGTGCGGCGACTACGGCGCGGGCAACACCACCAAGCTCGCCAACCAGATCATGGTCGCTGTGAACATCGCGGGGGTCAGCGAGGCTCTCGTACTGGCGAAAAAAGCGGGCCTCGACCCGCAGAAAGTGTTCGACGCCGTCAAGGGTGGCCTGGCTGGCAGCAACGTGCTGAACGCCAAGGGTCCCATGATGATGGCTGGTAACTTCGCGCCCGGCTTCCGTATTGGCCTGCACCAAAAAGACCTGCGCAACGCGCTACTCACCGCCACCGACTTGGCCGTACCGTTGCCCATAACCGCCCTCATCCAGCAGATCGTGGGCTCCCTGGTAAACCAGGGCAAGGCGCAGAACGACCACTCGGCCATCGCCAACTTCATCGAAGACATGGCCGGTACGACCATAGCCGACTAGGAGTCCCAGTCGGGGGGTTCTGGCTAGGGAATAATTCGGGGGACTATGCCCACGTTCTCCAGCACCTTCGAAACGGAGTGGGTGCGGTTCATGGCGTAGAAGTGAACGCCCGGCACCCCTTGCTCCAGTAGCTCCCCGAGCTGGGCGGTCGTGTGTTCGACGCCCAGCCGGGCGACCGCGCCGTTGTCGGCCTCATGCTCGGTTATCTGGCGGTCGAGATCGGCTGGGATGCGCGACCCGGTCATGCGGGTGAAGCGCCGTACCTGGCGCGCCCCGATGATGGGCAGCAGGCCGGGAATTATCGGTATGGCTATCCCCGCTTTAGCTGCTCGGTCCAGGAACCCGAAGAAGTCGGCATTGTCAAAAAAAAGCTGGGTGATGAACAGGTCCGCCCCGGCGCCCGCCTTGCGTTTGGCGTGCTCAACGTCCGATTGCAGGTCGGCAGCGTCGGGGTGCCCCTCCGGGTAGCAAGCCGTCGCCACGCACATGTCGAAGCGGCTCTTGATGAACTCGACGAGATCGACCGCCGACTCGAACTCCCCGTTGGCCTCGTCAAAATCGGGGTCGTTCCGGGGCGGGTCTCCCCGCAGGGCGATGACGTTTTCTACCTCCGAGGCCTTAAGCTCCTCCAGCACCGCCGCAATCTCGGCGCGCGTTCGCCCGATGCACGTCAGGTGCGCCATCACCGTCGCGCCCGTGGCCGTCTCCGCTCGTGACGCCACCTCTTCCGACAGGGGCCTGCGGGCCGCATCGGGGCTGTGCGTCACCGACACGAAGTCCGGGCTATAGGCGCGCAACCGGCGCATCGTCTCGAAAACGCCCGGTATGCCGCTGCGACCGGCGGGCGGGAAAAACTCGAACGACAGCGTCCTCTTTTTGGCCAGGAACTCGGAGATCTTCATGGTTTAAGGGTACCCGATTGCAACGAAGGCGGGCCGGGAGAACGGGCTACGACAGGTGTCATCAAATGCAACTTCCCCCTAACCGTCGATTCATTCAGGGCCTTGGTGTTTGACAGAGCATATAAGAACGAAACGTCAACTGAAATACACACTAATGCAACGGATAGCGACAATTGAGATTGCTTACCGTACTCTTATCGGCTCAATCGGATTCGTGTTCAGTTTTGGTCGAAAGGAGTAACGATCAGATGAGCATCATTAGCCCCTGTATAGGCAGCACCGACAAGTGGGAGCCGTACTACTCGATTGTGAAGGACGTTCCCGGCAACGCCTCGTCGCTCGTGGATTTCGGGGACGAGTTGAACGCGGGCGACGTCGATGCGACGAGTTTCACCGGCATGCGGTTCCATGCTAACGGGCTGGCTGCGGCGTGGACGACGCAGCCAGCGACATCTGCGGTCGCGCTTTCTGGCTGGGACACCCCGTTCACACTGAGGGACCTGGACAACTGGCTCGGGCTGGCGCCGGTGCTCGCCTTCAATGGCAGCAATGAGAATGCCGATACCCCCGCCGCTGGCACTGGCGAATTTTGGACCCCGAGCACCAGGTCGAGCGACTCCGCCTTCTCCGTTGGCGCCTGGTTAAACATCACGGACACGGCGGCTCGCCGAGCCGTGATTGCAAAATGGGACGACTCTGGCGGCTCTGGAAACGAAAAGAGAGAGTGGCTCCTGGCAATCGAAAGCGACGACAAGGCCAAGCTCCATTTCATCGATGAAGATGCCTCGGCGCCCAGCGCCCCAGATCGTGTTACCGACGCGGCGGTCGCGCAGGGAAGTTGGATCTTCCTGGTAGCGTCTTACGATGGCGGTGGCGGGTCAACCATGGCCAACGGCATCACCTTCTACGTGGACGGGGCATCCGTGGCCAGCACTGCTAGCAATGCCTCCAACTATGTGGCGATGGACGTCACCGCTGCTGATCCGACTAGGGGGGTTTACCTCGTCGGCTCTACTCCCGCCATGACATTCCCCTTCAATGGAAAGATGCTGGGCGGGCCGTGGGGGCCGTTCTCCGTACAGTCGGAGTTGACCGCCGAACAGGTGGCGGACTACTTCCAGCGCATGCGCATGGGTGTTGGAGTCTAGGAGCCGCAGCTAAAGAGG
The DNA here is from genome assembly GCA_963579815.1 of Dehalococcoidia bacterium. Classification (GTDB taxonomy): domain Bacteria; phylum Chloroflexota; class Dehalococcoidia; order Lucifugimonadales; family UBA2962; genus CAUZIR01. The sequence continues at coordinate 14,824 of CAUZIR010000002.1, read as the reverse complement.
CGGCCTGCGGTTGGGGTCGGGAGCCCCTGTCTCCAGCGCCGCGCCCAGTTTCAGGACCGTCGCCTCGTCGAAGTGGCGGCCGACGAGCTGCACGCCTATGGGCATGCCGTCACCCGTCCAGCCGAAGGGCACCGATAGCGCGGGCGAGCCGGTGTAGTCCCACGGGGAGGTGTTCTTGGTGACGTGGAACTTCGCCACCGGGTCGCCGTTCACCGGGTGGTCGTGCTTACCGTGCGGGAACGCCGTCATCGGCGTCGTCGGCCCCAGCATGGCGTGATAGGTGCCCATGAAATCGGCCGTGTCCTCGATGAGTTCCCCAATGCGCGCCCTAGCCGTAAGGTAGCGCTCGCGGGAGGGCGGACCCTCCTCAATGAACCAAATAGTGGCCGGGGCCAGTTCGTCCAGACGCCCCTTCGCCAGTTCGTTTATAGCCGGTACGGCCTCGTAGTTGAAGGCGTGTATGTGCTCGACCTGGTAGTTGTGCTTGCTCAGCCAGTCCAGGCTCACCCGGTCGACCTGCGCGCCCAGTGCGGCCAGGTGAACAGCCGCAGCCGTCACGGCCGCCTGTACCTCGCGGTCGACCGGCGCGAACCCGGCCTCAGGGCTCCAAGCGATTCTGAGCGCGGTGAGCGGGCCGTCCAGGTCTATCGGCCCAGGCGGGTCTAATTCGGCCGCTAACGTATCAATGCCGTCCGGTCCCGACAGAACCGGCAGCGCCAGCGCTATGTCGCGCACGCTGCGGGCCATGGGCCCGACGTGCATCGAGGCCAGCAAAATGTCGGGCCAGTGACCCGTCAGAGGTATTCGGCCGTGGGTCGCCTTCAGGCCCACAATGCCGTTGAAGCTGGCGGGAATGCGAACGGACCCGCCCACGTCGCTGCCCATGCCCAGCGGCGACATACCGGCGGCTATCGCAGCCCCCTCGCCCCCGCTGGAGCCGCCCGCGCTGCGGTCCGGGTTCCATGGGTTGTTGGTGGTGCCGAAAACCCGGTTAGAAGAATCGACGTCCAGGGCGAACTCCGGCATGTTCGTCTTGCCTATGACAATTGCCCCGGCATCTTGCAGCCGGGTCACCACAGTCGCGTCGGCATCGGGCACCCGGTCCTTGAATAGCAGAGACCCTCTAGTCGTTCGAACGCCCGCTGTGTCTATGCAGTCCTTAATGGTGACCGGCACGCCGTGCAGCGGACCCAGCGCCTCGCCAGAAACGACGGCTCGTTCGGCTGCCTGTGCTCTGTTGAGTGCATCGTCCACATTGACGACCACGGCGTTGACGCCGGGGTTGACCGCATCAGCCCGGTCGAGGAAGGCACGGACAACTTCGACCGGGGAGACCTCTTTCGCCCGGATACGCCTGGCCAGTTCGGTCGCGTCCGTCCACACGATTTCGCCGCTCATCGTCCCTCCTCGTCGCCTTCCTGGCCTCTCCCGTTAGCTGCCCGTAGTTGCCGGGGCATCGCGCCCCAATAGCCCTAGTAGCGGTAACTTATCCGCCTGTAGTTCTCCGAGTACTGGATGCCGCGACCCTTTGCCCGCAGCCGCTTCCAGTCGGCCATGCGCGTGCGCGTCTCGTCGGGGGACCAGGGTATCTGCGAGGTGTGCGCCAGCAGGGCGTTCACGGACGTATCGAAGTCTTCGGTGATGTCTACGAATACGTCGGGGTTAGGGTGCCCCATTACCCACACCTCGCGCGCGGCCCACGTCTCAAAGCCCTCTTCAATTAGCTCCGGGAACGTCAGGTGGTCCCGGGCGGTGGGGAACACCGCGGCCAATGAGGCCTCACCAGCGGCGATATGGTCGGGGTGATTCCCTGCGAACGGGCCGTCTAGGTTGCGCATGGGGTAAGGGCAGAGCAACACGCCAGGCCGGTGCCTGCGTATCTCGCGCGCAATGTCCCGCCGCAGCTTCAGATCGGGTACCAGGTAGCCGTCCGGGTGGCCCAAAAACGAGATGTCCTTAAGGCCCAGCACCTTACCGGCGTTGCGCTGTTCCTCGTAGCGGGTGGCCGTAAGTTGCTCAGAGGTTATGGTGCGGTCGCTGGTCCCTTTAGACCCGTCGGTGCACAGGACATAAGTTACCTCCCACCCTTCTCGAACCCATCGCGCAACGGTGCCCGAGCAGCTGTACTCGGCGTCGTCTGGGTGAGCCACCACCACCATCGCCCGCCCGTATCCCTCGTCGGTCTCCTCTAGGTCCGGTCTCATGTAGTGCGCCGCTCCTCTTACTCTTGTTTTTGGGGGTTTTCTGGGCCTCGGTGTAGGTAGTTGAGGCTTAAAAGACCCGAAAGGAGAGTCCCTCCCGGGCCGACAGCTATTTTATCGTGCCGGACACAGAGTTACGAAGCCGCCCGGTTTTTCGGCGCGCTAACAGGCCCATTCAATAGGCCCGTGAACCGGCGACGACGGGCGCTCATCTAAATTTCCAAGCGGGTGCCGTCCTGACGACCAGCCCAAGCACGCACGGCACGAAGAGATCGTCTGTCACTGCGAAGACGCCGACCACGACGCCCTCGTGCTTCTCAGCGGCGTCGCATCGGTCACCAAGAACCTGCAAGATCGACAGTACGTCCTCCAGTTGAAGTCCAAGGGTGCCCTGTTTAACGCAGGCCCTCTAGTAGGTGCTGAGGCGGCTCACAGGGGCGCCAAGGCGCTGGGGAAAGTCACGCTGGTGGCAATGGACAACGACGCGTTAAGGAAACTCAGCGCCGAAGACCCGCAGGTGGGCTACCCCATCGGCTGGAACCTGTGTCGGCTGTCCATCGACCAGCACGAGCGCCAGATCGAACACCACCTCGCCGCCACGTCCCCGGCGGCCGTCTGACGCACCCGTTGACCTAGGGGCCTATCGCAGTCTGGGCGACGAGGCCCGTGCCGAAAATTGCGTCCGAAGCGTGTTGAATGGCCTCCATGAGCGGTGCCGGGTAAACGCCGATCACCACCATGCCGCCCAGTAGAACCATGAGCGTGACGAGAGTCACCGGTGCCACCCGGATGGGCTCGTTGTCGGTCGGCTCCTCCATGTACATCTGTCGGACCAACCGAAGGTAGTAATACAGCGACACCAGGCTCATGAATATAGCTAGGCCGACCACCCACAGCAGGCCCTGCGCGGCGACCGCGTTGAACAGGTAAAACTTGCTGGTGAAGCCCGCGAAAATGGGCAGTCCAGCCAGCGAGAACAGCGAAACCGCGAAAATCATCGCCACCAGTGGCGACCGGCGAGCGGCGCCAGCCAGCCCCGAGACGTCCTCTCGTCCGACCTCCCGGTACAGCGTCGATATCGACAGGAACGCCGCCAGGTTGGTAACTCCATATGCGACCAGATGGAACATGATGCCGTTGGAGACGAGGTGGGACACTGAAACGTCCACGTCGCCGCGCTCGTTTATACCGGCGAGCGCCGCCACACCCATGAGCAGGTAGCCGACATGGCCGATAGACGAGTACGCCAGCAGCCGCTTCACGTTCGTCTGCACCAGTGCGAGCAGGTTGCCGACGGTCATCGTCATGGCCGCCAGAACCAGCAGCAGAATTTGCCACTCCTGCACTATCGGCATCAGAGCCTCGGAAAACAACCGCAGCATCAGCGCAAACGCCGCAGCTTTCGAGCCGACCGCCAGGTGGGCTGTAATCGGAGTGGGCGCGCCCTCATAGGCGTCTGGGGCCCACATGTGGAACGGTACCGCCGCCACCTTGAACGCCAGCCCGGCCACAATCATGGCGATCCCGACAAGCAGGCCGGGGCTGACGGTGTCCAGGCTCGACAGGGCCGTGGCAATCTCGTTAAAGCTAGTCGTGCCCAGCAGGCCATAGACCTGGCTTATGCCGTACAGCAAAATCGCCGACGACATTGCGCCGAGAATGATGTACTTCACCCCGGCCTCGTTGGACTTGGGGTTGTAGCGGTCGTACGCCACCAGGACATAGAGCCCGAAGCTGAGCAGTTCCAGCGCAATGTAGGCCGTCAGAAGCTCGGCCGCGCTGGCCATCATCATCATCGCAACCACCGTAAAGACGATGATCCCGTAGTACTCCCCGGCATGAGACAAATGCCTGCGGACGTAGTCCACCGACGACAAAATGAGGAACCCGCCCAAAATTATGAAGAACGCCTTGAAGAACAGGGCGTAGCCGTCCACCCGGATCATGCCGCCGTACAGCGAGTCCACGTCGCCCCACATGTACAGCAGCGTGAAGGCCAGCACGCCGCCGAGCCCGAGCACGGCCAGGTACGCCAGCAGGTGTTTCTTGCTGGCGGGCAGGAAAAAGTCGACAGTCAGCACGCCGAACCCGACCACGGCGACGAGTATCTCGGGCAGCAGCAGCGCGAAATTATTCACAGGGACCGTGCCATCGCCGCGAGAATGTCCGTTACCCCGCTATCGATCACCCGGATGAACGGGAACGGGAACAGGCCGACCAGCAGTATGAATCCAACCAGTACGAGCGAAGACGCCCGCTCGATGCGCCAGCCGTCCGGTGCCTTCTCGAACCGGCGGTCCAGCAGCTTTGCCCAGTGCTCGTCGTCGGACTCCCCGAAGAACACCGTCGAGAGCAACCGCAACATGTAAACGGCCGTAATCGCCGCGCCTATAACGCCGAGTGCGCCCAGTATCGGGTAGGTCTGAAACAGGCCCATGAAGACCAGCAACTCCGCCACGAAGCCGGACATGCCTGGCATCCCGAGAGACGCCAGGCCCGCAATGACAAACAGCGACGCGGTCCAGCCCATGTGTTTGGCCAACCCCCTGAGCACGCCTATGTCGCGGGTATGCGTGCGGTCGTAAATTATGCCCACAACGGCGAAGAACAGGGCCGTCATGACCCCGTGAGAGAACATTTGCAGCACGGCACCAGACATGCCCAGCGGGTTGAGTGTGGCAATGCCCATCAGCACAAATCCCATATGGCTGACGGACGAGTAGCCGATGACGTACTTGAGGTCACGCTGCCCCATGGCCGAAATGGCCCCGTACAGCACGTTCACCGTACCCAGCCCCAACAGCACCGGCATCCACTCTTCGGCGCCCTCCGGCAGCAGGAACAGGCCCACCCGGATAATGCCGTACGCCCCCAACTTCATCAGCACACCGGCGTGTACCATGCTCACCGCCGTTGGCGCAGCCACGTGACCGTCTGGAGACCATGTGTGGAAGGGCCAAAGTCCGGCCAGGATGCCGAACCCGACCATGAGGAACGGGAAGAAGATCAGCTGGAAGTTACGCGACAGTTCCGCGTCGGCCAGTGCCGGAATGTTGAACGTGCCCAGCCCCGCCTCGGTGAATATGGCCAGCAGCGCAATCCAAATCAAGACGCTGCCTGCGACGAGGTACAGCATCAACTTCATGGCCGCATAGTCCTTGGTGCGGATGAAGGTTTTGAAGTCGCTGCTGGAGCCCCAAACCCCAACGAGCAAATACATGGGCAGGACGCTCAGTTCGTAGAAGAAGAACAGGAAGAACAGGTCCAGAGAAGAGAACACCCCGAACACACCCGACAACAGCATGAAGTACAGGACGAAGAACTCTTTCGGCCTGTCGGAAATAGAGCGCGAAATGAGCACCCCGGTGAACATGACTATGCCGGTTAGCATGATCATGGGCGCGGAAATACCGTCTATGCCCAGGCTAAGCTCAATCCCCCTATCACCAAGTGCCCAGGGTCCCGGAATACTCAACCAGCCCCAGGTTCGTTCGAACTGGAACCCGCCCGCCCCGTGGTCGTAGGCGGCGAACACATAGAACGACAGGGCCATCGTCACCGCCGCGATGACTGCGGCCGTCCAGCGAATTTCTTCCTTGCGGTGGCCCGGCACGGCCATCAGCACGACCGCGCCCGCAAGAGGCAGTACGATCAATAAAAACAGAACCCAGGTGTCGAAATTTGCCATCTAGGTAAGGAATATCCACCAGATAAGCGCGAGGCCCACAACCCCGAACGCCATCGCCGTCCCGTATGTGTACAGGTAGCCGGTCTGAATCACCCTCGTGCGCATGGCAGACAGGCGAATGCTTATCGCCAGCCCGTCCACGCCCGTGTCGTTTATGACCACCCTGTCAAACAGCGCCACCAGCCTGGCTATAACCAGCACGACGTGGTCGATCACCCACTGGTACGCCTCGTCAATGTAGTACTTGTTCACCAGCACTCTGTAGATAAGTGGGAAACGTTGAGCGAGAGCCGCATGCGAAATGGTGTCGCGCGAGTAAGCCAGCCAGGCCCCGGTGAACGCCCCCAGCGTTATCGCTATAGACAGGCCCATGAGCCAGCCGGTCACCTCGAAGTGGTGGCCCGGCGACATGAACCCGGCGAAGCCCTGGTAGTCGGTCGTGTAGTTGAAGGCCAGGAAGCCGACGCCGAGTGCCAGCACGGCCAGTATGGCCAGCGGCACCCACATAACCGGGGGCGACTCGTGAGCGCCTTTGCGCTCGGGGTTCAGCGGCCCGAAAAAGACCAGCAGCACCACCCTCGCCATATATAGAGCGCTGAGAAACACCCCGAACAGGGCAACAACCAGGAAGGCCGGGTTCAGGTCGGCCCATACCCCCAGTAATATTTCATCTTTGGAGAAAAATCCGGCCAACGGCGGCAGCCCCGCAAGTCCCAGGGCACCAATGACGAACGTGAAGGCGGTTATGGGCATCTTCGTACGAAGGCCGCCCATCTTGCGAGCGTCGGTCTCGCCATCCGACCCGTGCATCACGGAGCCAGCGCCAAGGAACAGCAGCGCCTTGGACACACCGTGAGCTACAAGGTGGAACAGCGTGGCCGCCAGTGCACCGGCACCCAGCGACAGCATCATCAGTCCCAAATGGCTGATCGTTGAGTACGCCAGCACCCGCTTTATGTCGGTCATCACCAGTGCGAGCGTCCCGGCGAACACGAACGTCACCAGACCGGTTATGGCCACCGCCATCATCACGTCCGGGGCCAACTCGAACAGTGGCAGCATGCGCGCGACAAGGAACACACCAGCAGTGACCATGGTCGCCGCGTGGATGAGGGCCGAGACCGGTGTCGGACCCTCCATCGCGGCCGGTAGCCATACGTGGAACGGGAACTGCGCCGACTTCCCCATCGCGCCCAAAAAGATCAGCGCAGTGGCGGTGTTGAGAGTCACGGTGCCGATGCCACCGGAAGCTGCCACGTGGAATATGGTCGATATGTCGAATGAGCCAGTGGCTCTAAACAGCAAAATGATGCCGATAAGCAATCCGACGTCGCCTATGCGCGTCGTTATGAACGCCTTCTTGGCGGCCTGTGCCGCCGAGCGCTTCTCCCACCAAAAGCCGATCAGCAAGTAGGAGCCCAGGCCGACCAGTTCCCAGGCCACGTACAAAAACAGCAAGTTGTCCGCCAGCACCAGCGCCAGCATGGCGGCGGCGAACAGGGCGTGCGCTGCGAAGTACCACCCGAACCGGGGGTCGCCCTTCATATAGCCAATGGAATAGACCTGTACCAGTAACGCAATAAACGTCACCAGCCCGATCATTACCACCGACAGCTTGTCGACCATCACGCCCCACTGAATCTCGGTCTCGCCGACCGTCAGCCAGCCAATGGAGAACGTGCCCGGTCCGTTTTGCAGCAGGTCTACTAGTACGACCCAGAACAGCACGAAGCCAGCCAGCATCGCCCCAATCGAGATAACGGGCGCGACGAGCGAGGGCACCCTGGAACCAGGAAACGCGAAGCCCAGTACACGGTTGAGAACAATAATCAGGAAGAAAGCAGAGGCGCTGAGCGCGGGTATCACCCAGGCCGCGTTTATTCCTATGGCGTTTGCCTCAGGCAATGGCTAAAACTTCATCAGGTTGATTTCATCGGCGTTCACGGTCGAGCGATTGCGGTACAGTCGCAGGATGATCGCTATCGCCAACGCCAGTTCGGCGGCTGCGATGGTTATGACAAATATGATCAGGACCTGACCGAGAGCGCGCTGCGCCTCGGTGAAATCCACGAACGCGGCATAGCCGATCAGGTTGATGTTTACCGCACTGAGCATCAGCTCTATCGACATGAGAATCAGCACCGCGTTGCGCCTCGCCAATACCCCGTAAAGGCCGATAGCGAACAGGGCAGCGCCAAGTACCTGGAAGTGGGCTAGCTCAATCATTCTTCGGTCTCATCAATTGGGGCTCCCGTCGTCGTCCGGGTCACTGCGGCGGACCATGACCACCGCACCAATCAGCGCAATCAGCAGCACCAGCGACGCTATTTCGAACGGCACCGCCCAGTCCCGGAACAGGCTCTCGCCCATCACGGTGAAGCTGACCCCTTCCCGAGGACCGGTGTTAACCGAGGTCCGCACAATGGCCGCAACCATTAGCCCGAACACGGCCAGTGCGGCGACCGCGCCCATGGGCCATCCCTTGTGGTCGGAAATCTGCCGGAAGTCGTCCATCCGGGTGAGCATGAGGGCGAAAATTATGACGATGACGACCGCGCCGCCGTAGATGAGCACCTGCACCAGCGCGAGAAACTCGGCGAACGTAAGGAGGAACAGCGCGGCGACCCCCATAAGCGAAGCAAGCAGTCCAAAAGCCGCGTAAACAATGTTGCGAGTCATCACCACAGTGATGGCACCACCGAGCACCAGCGCAGCTGCAATATAGAAAAAGACGAGGGAAGCCATTAAGAGCCCGCTGCCTCCCCTGTGCCTGCATTTGGCGTCCCTGGGTCTGGCGTGCCCGCCTCTGGCTGCGCGTCTGGGGACTTCGCACGAGCGCTTTTCAGAACCTCGGTCGACACCACCTCGACGGGCACGGCCCCGGCCTTGGCGGCCTTCTCGTCGGCCTGCTGTCGGGCACGCTTGTCCGGGTCGCCAATATTCTTGGTCTTGGCGGGCGACCAGCCGGTCTGGGACTGCCATGTTTTACCCATGTCCAGCAGGGGATTGAGGCCGGCCCGGTTGGCGTTGCGCTCGAACTTGCCCATCTCGTGTTCGTGGCTCATCTCAATGGCGTCGAAATTGCACACGTCCACGCAAATCCCACACAGGATGCACCGGCCCAGGTTTATCTCGAATTTCTCGATTATCTTCTTGCGGGTCGACTCACCAGACTCGAAGCGGGCGTTGTCCGACATGTCCGCAGTCATGCACTGGGTGGGGCATTCGCGCACGCACACCATGCAGCCGGTGCAGTACGGCTCGTCGTTGGAGTAGTCCCACAGCAGCGCAGGGAAGCCCATGAACCGCTCGTCTATGGGGAGCCGTCTCTTCGGGTCCGGGTACTGGGCCGTGACCGGCCGCCGCATCATGGTGGCCAGAGTTACGGCCAACCCTCTTAAACTACCAATCATGCTATTAGCCCGTCCTGCCACTTAGGGGGCCGCCACTGAGGGGCTTGGCCGCCCGTGAAGCGGGCTTGAGGCCGGCGTCCCTGGCCGACACCACCCGCACCGTGTCCTGGCGAACGTCCGTGCCGGGGCGTCGGTAAATAACGTAGCCGATGGCGACCAGGGTTAGCGAAGACATGACCGTGAGCACCGACCAGTGCCACCCGTAGAAAAGAACAATGCCTGTCAGCACAATGTTGAGGAACGAAGCTGGCACCAGCACCTTCCAACCGAACGCCATGAGCTGGTCGATGCGAAGCCTGGGGTACGTGCCTCTTATCCAGAAAATGACCAGCACAACGCCGTAGGTCTTGGCCAGGAACCACACCAGCGACAGCGCCTGGTGGCCTGTGCCTTCGAATGGCATAGACGGCCATCGCCAGCCGCCCAAGAACAGCAAGACCACAAGAGCGGCAATGGCGAACATGTTGACGTACTCGGCCATCTGAATGATGGCCCAGTGCGCTCCGCTGTACTCGACGAACGGCCCGCCCACCACCTCTGACTCGGCGTGGTGAATGTCGAACGGCGTCCGGCCCAGCTCGGCCAGCCCCGCCATGAAGAATATGAACAAACCGGCGGGCTGGATGATGACGTTGGCAATGCTGGACTGGTCGTTGACGATGCGGGTCAGGTCGAGCGACTGGCTCAGCATCGCCACGCCCAGCACCGCCATGATGAACGGAATCTCATACGAGATAAGCTGCCCGGCCGCCCTCAGGCCACCGAGCATGGCGTACTTGTTGGCCGAGCCCCACCCGGCCATGACCAGGCCCAGGACCGATAGCACCGATATGGCGACTATGTACAGAAGTCCAAGATCGAGGTTGCGCAAGACGAGGTCTTCGCCGAGTGGCAGCGTCACCCAGATGGCCAGGGCAGGCAGGAAAATCACCAGCGGTGCCAACCAGTAGACGGGGCGGTCGGCCCACGACGGCAGAATGTCCTCTTTCATTATCAGCTTGATGGTGTCGGCGATGGGCTGCAGCGTGCCATAGGGTCCGACCCGCATCGGGCCCAGGCGCTGCTGAATTCGGGCCAGGAACTTGCGCTCCACGTAGGTGAGCACCATGACCGTGACCGCTAGAAAGGTAAAGAGCCCCAGGCCCCCGAGTACGTAATAAAGGACCTCCAGCGCCGTCATCTATCGACCTCGCCGAGAATAATGTCGAGAGATCCGAGCACCACCACGGCGTCGGCCACGTAGGCGCCGCGCAGCATGTGTTGTATTGCCTGTAGATTGGAAAAAGATGGTGTTCGCACTTTAACCCGGTACGGCTTGGGGCCGCCGTCGCTGACCAAAAAGACCCCAAGGTCGCCACGGGGTGTCTCGCTGCGAACGTACACCTCGCCCTTTGGCGGACGGGCGATGCGGCGCATCTTGGCCTGTATGTCGCCCGCCTCCATCTGGCTGGCGGCCTGCTCGATAATCAACAGCGACTGGCGCATCTCCTCAATGCGAATGTAGTACCTGTCCCAGCAGTCACCGGTAGAACCGACGGGAATGCCGAAGTCGAAACGGTCGTAAATACCGTAGGGTTCCGACACACGCACATCCTCAATCTGCCCGGTCGAGCGCAGAATCGGCCCGGTCACCCCAAAGTCGACCGCGTCCTCGGCCGACAGGGGGCTAATGCCTCTCGTTCGGGCCAGGAACGCCTCGTTGCCCGTTAGCAGTTGGTCGCACTCCTCAATGGCGCGTTTAAGCTCCTCGACAATGCTGGCCAGTCGTGCCGGGAAGTCTGTTGGAAGTTCTTCTTTTACTCCGCCAATGCGGAAGTAGTTGTGCATCATGCGGGCGCCGGTTACCGACTCGAACAGTGACTGGATCTTCTCGCGTTCCCTGAAGCCGTACAGAATGGGCGTCATCGCCCCGGCGTCCATGCCGAACACGCCGTAGAACAGCATGTGGCTGGCAACGCGATTGAGTTCACACAGTATTGTGCGGATGTACCAGGCACGGTCGGGCACCTCAATGCCCATTAGCTTCTCCACCGCCATGCAGAAGGCCAGTTCGCTATTAAGGTTAGCAACGTAGTCCATGCGGTCGAACAGCGTTATCACCTGCGCGTAGCTTTCGCCCTCGCACAGCTTTTCCGAGCCCCGGTGCAGGTAGCCGATGTGCGGCTCGGCGTGCACTATGCGCTCGCCTTCGAGCTGTAGCACCAGCCGGAAAACCCCGTGCGTGCTGGGGTGCTGCGGCCCCATGTTGATCATCATGTCGACCGAAGAGTCGGCCGCCCGTGTGGTCTGGGTTACCTTCATCGCGCCACCCGCTGGCATAGCGTTGGTCGCCAGGGCATGCCTACCATTCGTCGTAGTCGTGGAACGGGTAGGACTTCAGGCCGGGGTGGCCCTCGAAGCCGTCGTAGAGGAGCAACGGGGACAGGTCGGGGTGACCGGCGAAGTTCACACCGAACAGGTCATGGCCTTCGCGCTCGAACCAGTTGGCGGTTCGCCATACCCCGGTAACCGTCGGCACTACTGGCGCTTCGGCAGGCAGGTCGGCCTTAATGACGAGCTTGTGCCGCTTGGGATAGGAAAAGAGGTGGTAGTTCACCTCCAACCGGTCAACGTAGTCGACCACCGAAACGCTACGCAGGTAGTCGAAGGCCAGCGAGGGTTCGTTCTTCATACGGGCGCAGATGGCCGGTACCCGGTCGGGTGCAATGCGGACCGAAACCTCATCCACCTCGACGCCCATCTCGACGTTCTCGTCGCTGAACAGGTCCGATACGATGCTCGACAGTTCGGTCCCGGCATCGTCCAGCGTCTCTGGTGCCAGTGCAACTTTAGGTTCGCGTCGCTTCGGTGTTGCGGGGCGAGCAGGCGTCCCGCCTGAGGGCGGATTTTCGGGTGTCTCTGGCATTTACGTAAAGTCTACGGCGGCGGGTCGTTCGGTTTTTGGCCGTCGCAGGCCTTTGGCGTCGGCCGTTATCTTGTCTTGCAGTTCCATAATGCCGTACATCAACGCCTCCGGCCGCGGCGGGCAACCGGGTACATAGACGTCCACGGGTATCAGGTGGTCAACGCCCATTACGACCGAGTAAGACCGAAAGTAGGGGCCGCCATTTGTGGCGCAGCTACCCATGGCGATAACCCACTTGGGGTCGGGCATCTGCTCGTACAGCCGCACTATGGGGTCGGCCATTTTCTTAACCACCGTACCGGCGACGATCATCACATCGGCCTGACGCGGCGAGGGCCAGGTCACGACTCCGAACCGGTCAAGGTCGTGGTGCGACATGTAGGCCGACATCATCTCAATGGCACAGCAGGCCAAACCGAACGACAGGGTCCACAGTGAAGACTTGCGGGCCATGGCGAACAGTTCGCTCGACTTTGCCACCAAGACATTGGGCAGCACCTCGTCGAAGACGCTGTCCGCAGGGGTGTTGCCTCCCGCAGGAGTTACACCGTCAAACCCGCCACCGAGGTTGGAGAACTGAGGCCCGTCTACCGCCATTGCAAGACCCCTTTACGCCACCCGTAGACGACCCCGAAAAAGAGAATACCGATGAAAATGAGCATCTCGTAAAAGACAGCGGGCGTAGACTTGAGAAAAACCACGGCCCAGGGGAAAACGAAAACCGCCTCGACGTCAAAAATCAGGAAGAGGATCGCAAAAACGTAGTAGCGAATCTGGATCTGGGCCCACTGGAAAGGCTCCGGCTCGATCCCACACTCATAGGGTTCGTCCTTAATTAAGGACGGTCTTTTGGGTGCCATAATACGGGAGGCAATGAAGATGCCTCCAACAGCGATAGTCCCCACAAGGGCAACAATGAGGACCGCGATCCAGTTTAGGGTGTACCCTTCTGGCAAATGGGTTTCCTAACCTCTCTCAGCAGAGCGTTTGCAGTCTAACACCGGGTGGAAGGGGGTGTCAAAATGACCAGGATGACACCTTGGCTGGCAGTGATTCTGGCCCTTTTTGCCTCCTGTAACGGAGGGTCCTCCGAACCCTCGCAGAACCCCGAATCGAAACCGTCAGCGACCGTGCAGGTAACGCCGCTAATTCCGCAAACGACCGTCGCCGGATACACCCACGCCAGGTCGGACGGCAATCGCCTGGTTGGCGGAATGGGATCGCTACCTGGCGTCGAGGCGATTCGACTTGAACTACTTGGCCGTCCTGTATGGGTTGTCGGCGTACCTTCAGGCCAGGGCTCCGCGTGGGCGGTTGTTATGGACGATGGGAGGGTACAGGGCCTTCGAGTGACTGCCGACGGCGCCGAACCCGCGAGCATCACCCCGGCCCGGCTGGACCCCGGTAAGCCCCCGCTGCTACTGGAGAACGACGGCGCGCTGCGACTTATCACCGCCGTCGACCCGGATGCAGCCATGCTAACCCACCCGGTACTACTGCCCGCTAAAGGCGGTATCGGCTTCCTGGACACCGGGGGTGACATCCGCTTCAAGGGCGGCATCGCGGCTGGCCGAATAGCGCTCGATGCCGTACCCGACAGCCGGATCATCTCTCGTGACGGTTCCCGCCTGTTGGTTCTCACAGGCGCAACGACGAGATACCCGCACGGAGCGGTGGGAGACGATCTAGAGGCGTCCACAATCTCCATTATTGCCGCCCGCCCCAACCCGGTGATCGAGGGCATTATCGAATTGCCGGAAGAGGCCGTAATAGAAGGGCTGGCCCCCATATGGACCGACATCAACGGCGACGGCGACCCAGAAATCCTCGTCACCCTCAGCGACAAGAACTCCGGTGCCTGGCTGGCCGCGTACTCCGAGCAGGGCGTGCTCGCAGCGCAGAGCGAAGCCATCGGTAGTGGTTTTCGCTGGCGTCACCAGATCGCTGTTGGGCCGTTCGGGCCAGGAGGCGAAACAGAGATAGTCTCGGTACGCACGCCGCACATCGGGGGAATAGTCGAATTCTTCAGGTGGGAGGGGGATCAACTGGAACTGGTGGCCGAACTGCCGGGCTACTCGTCCCACATCAACGGCTCGCGCAACCTGGACATGGCCCTGGCCGGTGATTTCGACGGTGACGGCCGGGTAGAGCTACTCGTGCCCGACCGCACGTTCACCCGACTTGCAGCCGTTGTTCGTACGGCCGACGGCGCAGAGGAAGCCTGGTCGTTGACGCTCGACGGCCGCCTCAGCACCAACCTCGCAGCCGTCGGAAACGCCGACGGCACCCTGACCGTCGCCCTCGGAGTCGAGGACGGCACCCTGCTCATCTGGGCGCCCTAAGGTGCTCTAGACGGTCAGTCGCCGAAGTAGCGGGCCAGTTCGTCTCGCTCGAAGGTCGGCAGGGGAACCAGCTCTCCTCCGACTCGCATCTTCAGACCCTCCCCTGGCTCAGTCGCGGTGCCGATTACCCTCGCCGCAACGCCTTGTGCCTCTAGCGCTGCCAGAAGCGTAGCGTCGTCGTCGGAGGCCACGGCCGCGAGTAGCGCTCCCGATGCTATGAGGCCCATCGGGTCCAGCCCGAGAGCGTCACAGACAGCCCTGCACTCGGGCAGAAC
>CAUZIR010000001.1:0-28613 GCA_963579815.1 Dehalococcoidia bacterium | reverse complement strand
GCCGGAGCGATGCGCTGGATGAACTCTTTTTCGTCTAGGTGGTCCGGCAAGGGTAACTGGACGAGTATCCCGTGCACCGACGGGTCTGCGTTGAGGCTGTCGATCTTTGATCTCAGCACTTCGGCCGCAGTGTCGATGGGGAGTTTGTGGTCTTCGGCCACCATGCCCGCCTCGGCCGCCGCCTTTTGCTTGTTGCGCACGTAGACCTGCGACGCCGGGTCTTCACCAACGAGCACTACCGCCAGGCCAGGCGCGATGCCTGTTTCGGCTTTCAGCCGGGCCACGCCTTCGGCCACTTCGCCACGCACTTCGGCCGCGATGGCCTTGCCGTCTATGATGTCTGCCGTCATTGAACCCTCCAGCCGAGCCGATTATACGACTGCGGTCGAGAGGAGAAATAGAGCAACGGGTAGGCGTAGAATCTGACTGTACAAAATGCTAGTTAACGGCGTGGACATGATTGAGATTCCGCGGGTCAAACGGGTGGCCGAGCGGTACGGGCAGCGCTTCTTCGACCGAGTGTACACCAAGGGGGAGCAGCGCTACTGCCGTGGGCGCGCGCCACAGCTGGCCACAAGATTCGCGGCCAAAGAGGCGGTAATGAAGGCGCTCGGTACCGGCATACGAGGCGTGCCGTGGAAGGACGTCGAGGTGGTACGCCGGCCTGGCCGCGCCCCCTCCATTGCGCTGCACGGCAAGGCGGCCGCCCACGCCAAGCGCATGGGTATAGAGCAGATCGCCGTTTCCCTGTCTCACTCCAACGAGTTCGGTATCGCCTTCGTGGTGGCCGAAAGCACCCTGCCGAACTTCTAAATGGCAAACCGCCGGTGTTTGGTCTTTTGAGAATCGTCACGTCGGCCCAGATGGCCGAGATCGAACGCCGCTCCGAGGCCGCCGGGGTCAGCACCGACGCTCTCATTGAGGCCGCTGGCCTTGCCGTGGCTGAAACGTGCCGCAGGACGCTGGGTGCAGCCGAAGACGGCGGAATGCAGGACGCACCGGTGCTGGTGCTGGCCGGGCCCGGTAACAACGGCGGCGACGGCCTGGTGGCGGCCCGTCACCTTGCGGCCTGGGGCGCCAAAATCTCCGTATACCTGAGTGCGGCCAACAAACCGCCGCACCCCAAGGCTGAGGACCTGCCCGGGTCGGTCCCGGTGATTCGTGCCGAAGACGACCCCGACCAGGTCACCCTTCAACACGAGTTGGCTGGGGCAGCGCTGGTAGTCGATGCGGTACTGGGGACCGGGACTTCCCGGCCCATATCGGGCGACCTCGTGGCCCAGATGGCAGCTCTTGCACAGGCGCGAGATGGACGGCCTGAACTGCTGCTATTGGCTGTCGATCTGCCGTCAGGGGTGAACGCCGACACGGCCGAAGCCGACCCGGCGTCTGTGGCCGCAGATCTTTCCGTAGCGCTCGGGTACCCAAAGATCGGCCATTGCGCCCTGCCGGGGGCCGACCTGTGCGGGCTGGTGTCGGTGGAGAACATAGGTCTGCCGCCCGGCCTCGACGACAACGTAGACTTGTCGCTCATTACACCGGACTGGGCGGCTTCTGCCCTGCCGCTGCGACCCACCAGCGGCCACAAGGGCAGCTTCGGAAAGGCGATGGTCGTCGCCGGGAGCCGCAACTACGTAGGCGCAGCGTATCTGGCGGCAGCGGCGGCGAGCAGAGCGGGCGCGGGGCTGGTCACCGCAGCCGTGCCGACCGGAATACAAATGGCTATCGCAACGGCCGCGCCCCACATCACCTACCTGCCCATGCCAGAGACGCCAGAAGGCGGCATTTACTCCGGCGGCGCCAGCGAGGTACTTGCCGCTCTATCGGGCTACAGCGCTCTGCTAGTAGGCTGCGGACTGGGCCGCGCAGGTGGCACGAGCGAGATGGTTTCCCAGCTGCTGCTGTCGGGGGCCGACCTGCCGCCGATCGTGATCGACGCGGACGGCCTCAACCTGCTGTCCGAGACGCCCGACTGGCACGCTCGCATCTCGTCCCCTGCCGTGGTCACGCCCCACGCCGGGGAGATGCGACGCCTGACAGGCACCCATGCCAGGCCACAGGGCGCCGAGCGCATTGAGCAGGCTCGACGCGCGGCTCGCGAGTGGAACAAGGTCGTTGTGCTGAAGGGCGCCTACACGGTCGTTGCCAGCCCAGATGGCAAAGCGATGGTCAGCCCGTTTGCCAACCCCGCGCTGGCGACTGCGGGCACCGGCGACGTGCTGGCGGGAGTGATTGTCGGTCTGCTCGCCCAGGGCGCGCCACCGGAGCAGGCGGCGGCGCTGGGGGTGTTCCTACACGGGTCGGCGGGGGAGAGCGTCCGGGCCCGGATGGGCGAGGCGGGCGCGGTAGCCGGTGACCTGTTGCCCGAACTCCCCCTGTCGATCAAGAGCCTGGTCGAGGGCTAGCACTTGGCCACTCTGCGGGGCCGGGAGAGGGCGGACTATGTAGTCGGGATGTTCGGCCGCATTTCCGGCCGATACGATCTGCTGAACGCCCTCATGTCCGGCGGCCGACACCACACCTGGCGTCGCAAAGCCCTGGCCTTGGCGCTAGACGGCCTGAAGGCCGAAGGCCCGGCGCTCGACCTGGCAGCCGGTACGCTCGACTTCCCGCTGGATGCGGCCGATTGGGGTGAGTGGGTCGCCACAGACTTCTCGGCACCGATGCTGAAAATAGGGGTCGATAAGTTGCACCGGGCGAACAGAGTGGACCGGGTAGGTGTGGCGCTTTCAGACGCCCACACGCTGCCGTTCAAAGACGATAGCTTTGCCCTGGTGACGGTGGGCTTCGGCATGCGCAACTTCATCGACGGGCCAGCGGCTCTAGCCGAGATCGGGCGAGTGCTCAGGCCGGGCGGCCGACTGGTGGTGTTGGATATCTTCTCCGCTCGTGGCGCGGGGCCGGTAGCGGGCCTGTTCGCCTTCGCCTTCAGGGCCGTCGCGCCTGTCCTGGGGCTGGTTTTTGCCGGGGACCGCGACGCCTACACTTACCTGCCCGAGTCCGCAGTCGGCTTCACCTACGATGGCCTGGCGAGTGACATGGGTGCGGCCGGTTTGGAGCGCATCGACGGCCGTCGGCTGGCATTCGGGTCGGTGGCGATACTTGTGGGCGAGAGGCCTGCCACTGGGCCTGCCTAGCGGGGCCGCAACTGGGGGAAGAGGATGACCTCGCGAATGGAGCGGTGGCCCGATAGCAACATGGCCAGACGATCGACGCCTAGGCCCAGCCCACCGGTCGGTGGCATGCCGTGCTCTATGGCCACGAGGAAGTCCTCGTCCAGCCGGTCGTAGACCTCTTCCGCCTCTCCACCCTCTTTGGGCTCTTCGCTCTCGGCATCCTGCAGGGCGACGCGAAGGGCCTCTTGCTCTTCGAATCGGACCCTCTGGTCGACCGGGTCGTTCAGTTCGGTGAACGAGTTGCAGATCTCCATACCGGCAACGAACCCTTCGAAGCGTTCTGCGACTCTCGGGTCGTCTCGGTGCCTCTTGGCGAGAGGTGACATTTCCACCGGGTAGTCGATAAGGAATGACGGCTGGATCAACTTTGGCTCGACTGTGTCCGATACTGCTTTGTCCAACAGTCCCGCCCAGCTAATCTGACCGGAGGTGTCCAGGCCCATATCGCGCATCTTGGTGGCGAGGGAGTCGAGGTCGGAGTATTCGAGGAAGTCGATCCCGGCGTGCTCGATAAGTTGCTGGCGCAGACTGAGCCTGGGCCACGGCGGAGTCAGGTCGATCTCGTTGCCGTCGAACTCGACGGTCAGCTTGCCCAACGCCTCTTTTGCGATGGTAGACACCATGTGCTCCACCATGACCATAACGTCGTTGTAGTCGGCGAAGGCCTGGTAGCTCTCCATCATGGTGAACTCGGGGTTGTGGTAAAAGTCCACGCCCTCGTTACGGAACACCCTGCCTATCTCGTAGACCTTTTCCAGGCCACCGACGATCAGTCGTTTGAGGTATAGCTCGGTGGCGATACGCATGAACAGGTCGGCGTTTAGCTGGTTGTGGTGGGTTACGAACGGCCGGGCCATGGCGCCAGCAGCGACCGGTACGAGTACGGGGGTCTCGACCTCCATGAAGCCCTGCCCGTCGAGGAAGCGACGCATGGATGAGACGATCTTCGAGCGCAGCACCGCCACCCGCTGGGCGTCGTCGTTGGCGATGAGGTCGAGGTAGCGCTGCCGGAACCTGACCTCGGTGTCTGCCAGGCCGTGCCATTTTTCTGGCAGCGGCCGAATTGCTTTGGACAGGACGGTCAGGGTCTGGCCCTCCACCGTGGCCTCGCCCGTGCGGGTGCGGATGACCGGCCCGCTCACGCCTATCCAGTCGCCGATGTCGAGGTCGTCGAGCAGCTCGTACGAATCGCCCAGCGTGTTGCGCCGGAGCAGGGCCTGGATTCGGCCGTCCGGATCTTTCACGTCAACGAAAGTAGCCTTGCCCATGCCGCGCACGGCCATCATGCGGCCCGCGATGGTCACGGTCTCTGCGCGCGCGGGGTTGGCTGGGTCGCCAGAGTCACTGGATTCGCTCTCGGCGTCTGCCAGTAGCGCCCGTGCCTGCTCACTGGTGTGGGTACGGGTAAAGGAGTGCGGGTAAGGGTCTATGCCCCGGGCACGCAGCTTTTCTAGCTTGTCTCGCCTTACTTGAACCAGGTCGGTTTGCAGAGGGGCTTCGCCATCTGGGGCCATCATTGAATCTTCTTTATGGTGAGTTTTTGGTGTCCGGAGGGGGTCTCGTAACCAACCTCGGTTCCCTTTTTGCCGCCCACCAGGGCGTGGCCCAGGGGAGACTCGTTGGAGATTTTGTTCTCCAGTAGGGCCGCCTCGGCGCTGCCGACTATCTGGTAAATGCGCCTCTTACCGTGCTGGCCTGCGACGGTGACTGTCGAACCGATCTCGACGATATTTCGCGACTTGGGATCGTGATGGGCAACTCGTGAAGTGGCCAGGATATTCTCTATGTCCTGTATGCGACCGTCGACGAACGCCTGCTCGTTTTTGGACTCTTCGAAGTCGGCGTTGTCTGTTCCCTCGCCGGAGTCGACTGCTTCATGCAGCCGGCTGGCAACCTCTGGCCGACGTACCTTGCGAAGGTGCACCAGTTCTTGTTCGAGTTTTTTTACGCCGTCTTCGGTCAGGTAGTGAACAAGGCGGTTATTCATGGTCATTTTCGGTTCCTCGTGTCCGGCCGGACGCGCCCGGTCGGGGTGTCCAATCGAAGTCCAATTCTAACTGACCTATGCATTAACAGTTCAAGGACAAATGCTAGACATTTTCTAAAACTTGTATAAAAACTACTTCTATGCTGGCGATCCCGCTGCTAGTATCCGGTCACTCTCTACGGCTGACCACGGGGCCGCGCCGGGATGTTGACCGGTGAAAAGAGGCTGATGAGTTCCCGAATCTCCGGGGGTAAAGACAGGGGCCGGAGGCTCCAGGTGCCGAAGAGTCGGCTTAGGCCGACGACGGAAAAAGTGAGAGCCGCCATTTTCTCGATTCTGGGAGGCCAGGTTGAGGGGGCCAGGGTGTTGGACCTGTATGCAGGGACCGGGGCCATGGGCCTGGAGGCGATCAGTCGAGGAGCGGCAAGCGCCGACTTCGTAGAGGGGGATGCCAGAGCATGCAGCACGATCAACGCGAATATCAGATCGCTCGGGTACGACGACCTGGCCAGGGTGATAAGAGCCAGGGCGGAAAAGGCGGTCGTATCGCGGGCCAGTCTGCTTGGCTCCAGGGCGGGGGTGGGCTCCAACATAGCTGGCCAAAGTGGTCGTCCATACGACTTGGTCTTCATAGACCCGCCGTACGATGACGATCCCTGGGATGACCTCATGAACGGACTGAGTGCCGGACTGAATGGAGGGCCGCTTTTGGGCGATGACGCCACGGTGATTGCCGAGCACGGCTCCGACCGGACTTTAGCTGCTTCGTATGGACGGTTGAGTTTGGGCCGCACGAGGCGCTACGGGGGATCGTCTATTTCGATTTACGCACTGGTGGCCTCCCATGGCTAACGCCGTTTACCCGGGCACGTTCGACCCGGTACACAAGGGGCATGTGGACGTGGCCAAACGGGCGGCCAAGCTGTTCGACCACCTGGTGATTGGGGTCTACGACAGCCCGCCCAAGTCGCTGATGTTTACGACTGAGGAACGGGTGGACATGTTCGCCGAGTCGCTGAAGGGCACGCCGAACGTTGAGGTGTTGCCGTTTTCGGGGTTGGCGGTCGATTTCGCCCGCGAGGTGGGTGCCTGGTTCATTCTCCGCGGCCTCCGCGCTGGCTTCGACTTCGAGGTCGAATTCGAGATGGCTCACATGTGGAGGAGCCTCGCCCCGGATGTGGACGTGGTGTGCGTAATGAGCGCCCTGGAACACCAGTTCATGCATTCATCGCGGATTAAGGAGGTCGCCCGACTGGGCGGCAACGTGGAAGGCCTGGTGCCCCCCGGGGTGGCCGGTCTTTTGCAGCAGAAACTGAGCAACTGAGTACGAGTGAAGGAGAGCCGGATGTCACACGCGATAGACAATATTCTCGACGAGCTGGATGAGCTTGCCAGGAATTCAACCAAGGTCCTGGGTATGGGCAAAAGGGCAATGGTGGACTCTGCCAAGCTGGCTGCTATTGCCGCCAGCCTGCGGGAGTCTGTCCCCCACGACGTGTTGGAGGCGGGTGAGGTTCTCAAGCAAAAAGAGAGCATCGTCAACCAGGCATACCTTGAGGCCAAGCGCCTGCGAGAGTCGGCGAATCAGGAGGTCTCGGCCATCACCACGTCGGCTCGCAATGAGCATGCGTCGCTGGTAGAAGAGTCTGAGATCGTCAAGTCGGCCGAGATAAAGGCTCAGGAGATCAAGGACGAGGCCCACAGGCAGGGCAACGACATTGTCCAGGATGCTCAGCAGCAGGCGTTCAGCCTGGTCGATGACGCCGAGTCTACCGCAGCCGTTCGCCGCGAGGGGGCCGACCAGTACTCACGCGAGGTGCTGTTTAGCATTGAGGAGCGACTGTCGCAGATGCTGGGCCAGGTACGCAGGGGTATTGACGCCCTGGGCAGCGATGTTGAGGCCGAAGCAGGGGCCGCCGTAAACGGCGCTGCCAAGTAGCTACAAGCAAGTATGCGGGCTGCAGTTAACCGAAGGCCTGCTCGAAGGCGGCGGCGGCGTTACCCACGATGACGTGGTTCCCCGTGACGCCCGTACCGGAGAGTATGGCGACCAGGGGCCGCCGTATGAGGCGCGGTTCGCCAGACATCATCGATAGCATCTGGGAGTCGGTGAGCCCTTCGCGGTCCAGCCCGAGTTTGCGGAACGATGGGCTCTTAAACGAGAAGAAGTCCCGCACGGGTCGGCCGCCAATTAGCGCCCCAAGTTCAGCCTCTGTCAGAGGGTGCTTGAACATGTCGCGCTCGGTCAGCTCCACACCCAGGCCTGAGAGCGTCTCACGCGCTCTCTTACAGGTTGTTCAGCCCTTTTTGCAGTAGAACTGGGCCTTTTTGCTGTAGACCTCAGGCTTTTTCAACTTGCCACTGCCGCCTGTATTACTTTGGCCAGGTCGGTGTCGAGGCCGTCAGGGAAGTACTGTCCGGCGAAGATGTCGCCGGAGGGCCAGTGCTTTTTAGGTAGCTCGAAGTAGCACTCTATTTCGTTGCCGTCGGGGTCGAAAAAGTAGATGCCAATAGAGATGCCGTGGTTGCCCACACCCGCCTTTACCCCGGCCTCTGCCAGTTGGGTGCGCAGGGCGCGAAGATCAGCGAGTTCTGCGAAACGCCAGGCGAAGTGGTACATGCCAACCCGGTTGGACTCGGGGCCGGGAGCGTCCTCACCCACCGACATGAGAGCGAGTTCGTGGGAGGAGTCGTTACCGGAGCTAAGGAACACCGCGTCGTCCCCGTAGCGGGCCATGACGTCGAGGTCCAGGAGGCTGGTGTAGAAGGTCTGTGCCCGGTCCACGTTTCGCACCCTGAGTACGACGTGGCCTAGATTGCGAGGCCTGACCATTTAGAACCCTCCTCCCGTATTGGCGAAGGGGTTGGCCTGCACGGTGGGCGTGGCAATTGCCGTCTGGGCGAGTTGCTCGAGCATCCACGTGTAAATGTCGGAGTCGAAGGCCGCATTAATAATGTGGTTGTCCCGCTCTTTGTTGATCCAGTTTTGCAAGGCACGGGACTTCATGTCTTCGAGGTCTTCCGCTTGCAATTCCCGAGCCGCATCGACCTCTGAGATCATGAAGAATAGGACGACTTTGGGGCTCTCAATGTCCGTAATTGGTGCGCTAACCTTGCCAATTTCCAGGGCGAGAATTGTCTCGGCGTAGACGTCGGTAGACTCGAGCGGCATCCAGCCGATGTCCCCACCCAGTCGGACTACTTCCGGCTCGTCCAGCGAGAACTCCCGGGTGATATTTCGCCAGACGGCCTGGCGCTGTTCGGGGGTGGTCGCCTCGGCCAGTCCGTCCTTGAGCTTGACCAGCATGATGTCTACTTCGGTGCCGACGGTCATGACTATGCGGTGGTAGTGGACTTGCTCTGCTATTCGAGGAACCTGCTCGCCCACAAATTCGCGGAACTTGGAACGAAGTAGGGACCTGCCGGTTAGCTTGCGGTGGTCGGCCCTGGACACCTGCAGTTCGTTCAGCCGCTGGCCGTAGAGTTCGTCGAAGTTGACGCTGAGGGCATCGGGGGTGAGACGCAGGTCGGTGGCAAGAAGATCGCTTTCGATAAGCCGGTCGATCTCTTCTTCTTCTACCGAAATGCCGTACTTGGCCGCTATTTGCGAAAGTATCTCGTCTTCGACGAAAAGGTGCAGGGCCCCGAAGATTTCCTGGCTGGCCTGGAAGTCGAGGCCGAACAGTCGCGACTGCGCCTGCTGGGCCCGGAGCGCATCGACGAGGTCCCCACGGGAGTAGGTGACGTCGTTGACCCTAACGAGGGACTGGCGGGGAGGCAGCACGAATGAGATTACGAAGCCCGCCGTCAGGATTCCGGCGATGACGAGCAGGGCGAGCCCTATGGCCATGAGCTTGAGGCGTTGCCTGGACCGGTTGGTACGCCCCAGTACAATCTGCCTTCGACGGTCGCCAGCGACGTTCCTCAGCACGGCCCGCCCGACGCTCGGGGCCGCACTGGCGGCTGCACTGGGGCCGGTGCTGGGGTCGGTGGTTTCGCCTGGGGGTTGGTTTTCGATGGGGTTGTCTTCCACGCCTACGCTCCTGTCCGGGCGCAGCCGCCTCTATGCATGTGTAGAGGCGAGCCTAGAGTTAACTCCACTCGGAGCCTCGTCCCGGTCGGTTGGCCTTGCCGAATTGGCCATACCGGCAAATTCGGGGTACTGGCAATTGATAGTTACTAAGAGTAATACGCCCCCAACGCGGTTTTGGTTGGGGGCCCAGTTTTAGTTGGGTTTTGTTTGGGTTGTGGTTGCGACCTGCGACTACCGACGAGGGGCAGCGTACACGCCGGTATGAGCCGGGCTGAACGGAAGCAGGGCGATGATGCGCGCCCGCTTGATGGCCGACGCCAGGGCACGCTGGTGCCGCGAGCAGGTGCCGGTCTTGCGACGTGCGTCCATTTTGAACCGGTCGGAGACGTAGTTTTTCAAAACGTCGATGTTCTTGTAGTCGATGTGCTTGACTTTGTTTACGCAGAAGCCGCACACCTTCCTGCGAGCGTAGAACCGGCCTCGACCGCCACCGCGCCGTCCACCGCCGGCGCCTGACCTTTGCTGTGTCATCTATTCAAACTCCTCGTGTTTGTCGGAATCGTTGTCGCCCCGGTTTGGGGGCTACTGGGGGTTACTTTAGTTGCTCTTGTAGGTTGCCACATTCCGGGTAATGGGGGGGCCGGGTTGCCAGGCCCAGAGCTACCAGGGCAGATCTTCGAGGTTGTCGGAGCCTCCACTGGCCGGAGCGCCGCCGCCCGCGTTGCCGCCACCCTGCTGGCCACCATCTTGTTGGCCGCCGCCTGACTGGCCGCTGCCCTGCTGGCCGCCGCCTTGCTGGCCGCCATCTTGTTGGCCGGCGCGGTCGAGGAACAGGACTTTGTCGGCGCTGATTTCCAGGCTAACTCGCGTCTGCCCGTCGTTGCCGGTCCAAGTGTCGGACTTGAGCCTGCCCTCGGCGTATATTTTCATCCCCTTGGTGACGTAGTTGTTGCATTGCTCGGCAAGTTTGCCCCAGGCGCTGATCCTGAACCACTCAGTTTCCTCGCGTCTCTCACCGGCAGAGGTGGTGTACACGCGATTGGTCGCGAGGGTAAACGAGGTTACGGCCGTTCCGCTGGGGGTGTACCTCATTTCGGGGTCGGTTCCGACGTTCCCGATCACGAGGATTTTATTCATGCTCACGGGTTCACACCTTTACGATGAGGTGCCGCAGGACCTGCTCCGACGTCTCCAGGGTTTGCCCAAGATCCTGGGCACCCTGGGGGTCGAGGCTAAATCGCGTAACGGCGTAATTGCCTTCGGTGAACTTCTTGATGGGGTAGGCCAGGCGGCGCAGACCCCAGCTGTTGGTCTCGCCGACCGTACCGCCGCGCTCGGTAATGAACGTGGAGGTGCTCTGGTTGGACCCATCCACCTCGGCCTCTGTAGCCTCGGGGCTGAGTATCACGACAAGCTCGTAGTCTCTTAGTTTATCGGTTGCCAAATCTATATCTCTATCTCTATTTCAGTCTTCGTAAAAAGCGGCCAGCCAGGGTACGCCTGCCCGGTCAGGTTACGACGCTGGTGACAAACGCGGATTATACCACGCTTGCTCCGATTGCCCGACGAGCAGTGGCGCCGGAAAACCGACGCCACGTGTACCCTTCCGGGTCCATACGTCATCTAACCACAGTGTTAGCGATGAACGTATCTTTTATGAAGTTCCTACTTCGTCCAGATAAGGTCCGGGCCGTTGGCTCATAACCCCAAAGGGGGCGGCAAGATGGTCGCCCTGGCGGTCGGCCTGGTTGTGCTCATGGCGGCTGCGGCCTGCGGTGAGCCCAGTATGCCGGGCGAGTCGGGGATGCCGGGCGCCTCCGGACACGGGGACGGCTTGCCGCATGACGACTCTGTCGCCGAGTCCACAGGCCCGCCAGTGACCGGGGCTGCCACTCTGCTTGAGAGCATCTTGTCTGGGGGTGACCCGCGCCAGCTGGACGATTTCCGCCAGCTGCTGCGGCGGGACTCGATTGAGCCGATCTACGACCCGCAGTTCGTGCGACCCGCCGAGTCGGGCCTTGAGCCAGACGACCTAGTGATGGGGGTTTCCATTAATGGCGACTCCCGCGCCTACCCCATTCGCTACTTGCAATGGAGGGAGATGGTCAATGACGAGGTTGGGGGCATACCGATACTCGTCACCTGGTGACCGATTTGCTATACCGGTCTCGTGCATGACCGGCGGGTGGGAGACAGGGTGCTGACGCTCGGCAACCAGGGCGCGCTGTTCATGCGAGCAATGACCTGGTGGGACCACGAGTCGGGCTCCGTCTGGTCGCAGCCGTGGGGGGCGGCCATTCAGGGCGAGCTTGCTGGTACACGGCTCGACCTGATACCGGTCGGCATTGAACCTTTCAGTAGCTGGGTGGCCCGGCATCCCGAGACACAGGTGCTTGCAGTGGAGGGGAGCGCGCGTATCGGCGTTTTCGAGTCGACGGGCGGCACCGACTTCTTCGTCATCGGTGTCACGGCTGGCACGGACGCCAGCGCATACCGATACCCGGATGTGGCCGAGGCGGGAGTGGTGAACGACCGGGTTGGGGACAGGCCCGTGGTGGTGTTCGTGGACTCCGAGACACGCGAGGTGAATGTTTACCTCGCCACGCCCCCCGGCCGGGACGGGCCACTTACCTTCGGCACAGGTGCCGACAACTTTTTTGACTCGCAAACGGGGTCGGCGTGGGACCCGTTCTCTGGCGAAGCGACTTCGGGGCCGCTCAGTGGCAGCCGTTTGACGAGGTTGGCCTGGGTTTCTTCTTTCGACTGGGCCTAGGAGGACTTTTACCCGCACTCGCGCTTTTACGAGTCTCCCGGTTAGCAGCGGGGCCGTTGACAGGCCCGGCCGCACCACAATAGCCTCGGCCATATCTGTAAAAAGTGTCCGAAGAAAGTGACACGAGAGAGGGGAACGCTATTGGACGCGAAGAGATTTTCCAGTGCGGACGAGGTGCTCGACTACCTGCGTGCGAACAGCAACTGGGGCAGGTGGGGTGACCGGGGAGCGGCCGGGGCGATAAACCTAGTCACGGATGAGAAGCGGCGCGAGGCGGCGGCGCTGGTGAAAAGCGGACGAGCGGTGTCGCTCGCCCGACCCTGGGCGACGGAGCCGAAACCGGAGAACTCTCAACCGGCCCAGCGCTTCACCTACACCGTTGACGAGTACATAGGCGACTGGCGCTCCGCTCACGACTACATCGGCGTCGCCTTCCACGGGACTTCTCACACTCATGTGGATGGACTGGGGCACATGTGGAGCCCGGACGGCATGTGGGACGGGCGCCGACCCGGACGTGGAGATACGGGGTGAGGGCGTGCGCTACGGGGGCATCGAGGAGTGGGCGCAGGGCTTGACGACCAGGGGCGTGCTACTCGACATCCCCAAACTGCGGGGCACGCCATACGTTACGTATGACGAGCCTGTGCACGGACGCGAACTTGAGGATGCGGCGACCGCGCAGGGCGTGACTCTAGGCTCTGGTGACGCGCTACTGGTGTACTCGGGTAGAGAAGCCTTCGCCAGGGACCATGACGGCCGCTGGGCGGGGCACCCCGAGTGGCCGGGTAACTGGGCCGGGCTGCACTCTAGCTGCCTGCCGTTCATTAAGGAGACAGATGTAGCTCTGGTTGGCTGGGACATGATGGACCAGTGGCCGAACGAGTACGGCCTGTCGCTGAGCGTGCACGCGGCCCTGTTCTACTTCGGCGTGGCGCTGCTGGACAACGCGTTGCTGGAGCCCCTCGCTCAGGCATGCGAGGAGGCAGATCGATACGAGTTTATGCTCACGCTCAACCCGCTCGTCATTACCGAAGCCACAGGCTCGCCCGCCAACCCGGTAGCGATTCTGTAGTTACACAGCGGGCACAGGCGAGCCTGTTAGGGTGAGTTGCCAGCCCCCTCCTCTTCCGTAAGAACCGGGAGGCATCGGGGTAAAAAGTTGAATTGGAGAGCACGCTAGTGGACAGACGCCTGCCGAGTAAAGACGAGATAGCCGGGTACCTGAAGGACCGCAGCAACTGGGGTCGTTGGCCAGACAACCCGAGCGCGGGGACGACGAACCTGATCACGCCCGCCAAACGGCGCGAGGCGGCCGGGCTGGTGCGAACGGGACAGACCGTGTCGCTCAGCCGTGCCCTACCGACCGAGCCTGCGCCAGATAACCCACAACCCGTGCAGCAGTTCGTAAAGACCATTGAGGTTAGTGACGACGTCGGTGCCGCCATGGACTACCTGGGGGTCTTCCAGCATGGCTTCTCCGTCACCCACATCGACGCGCTCAGCCACTTCTGGGACGCCGACGGCATGTTCGAGGGACACGATCCGAATACGGCGCTGACTTTTGACGGCGCAAAGTTCGGCGGCGTCGAGGCGTGGCGCGACGGCATCGTGACCCGGGGTGTGCTACTGGACGTGCCCAAGCAAAGGGGGGGCGATTTCGTCAGGATGGACACTCCGGTGCATGGCTGGGAACTGGAAGAGATTGTGGCCGCTGAAGGCATCACTCTAGAGCCCGGCGACGCGGTGATCATTCACTGTGGCCGGGAGCAATACGCCGAGGCAAACGGCGGCTACTATGCGCCGATTGGCGAGCCGTACCCCGGCCTGGACGGCTCGACGCTGCCGTTCTTTAAGGACAACGACGTGGGCCTGCTTGTCTGGGACATGGAGGACGCCGCCCCCAACCAGTACGACCTGCCGGTGACGGTGCACGGCGCCATAAACGCGTACGGCCTGGCCATGGTGGACAACGCGTTGCTGGAACCCCTGGCAAACGCATGTGAGGCAACGGGCCGCTACGAGTTCATGCTGGTTTGCGCTCCTCTCGTTTTCGAGGGCGGCACCGGCTCGCCGGTGAACCCTCTGGCAATCTTTTAAGCCATAAAACACCAATGAAACTAACTACGGACGGTATCTGTCGATGAACGGAACTATGCGCGCGGTGCGAAAACTGGGCCCCGGCCCAGGGGCCGAGTTGATGGAGATCCCTGTCCCGGCGATAGGGCCCGGTGAAGTGTTGGTAAAAGTGGAGGCGGCCAGCATTTGCGGAACCGACCTGCACATCTGGCTGTGGGACGAGTGGAGCGCCAACAGGTTAAAACCGCCCATCACCATGGGCCACGAACTGGCCGGGACGGTGGTGGAGATCGGCCCCGGCGTTGAGAGCGCGGGCGTGGGCGACTTCGTTTCCGCCGAGAGCCACGTCACCTGTGGGGTGTGTTTCCAGTGCCGCACGGGCCAGGCGCATATGTGCCCGGAAACCAAAATTCTCGGCGTGGACCGGGACGGCTGTTTCGCCGAGTACGTCGCGATTCCCGAGAAGGTGCTGTGGCATACGGACCGCGACAAGCTGCCGCCGGAGATAGCGACGTTGCAGGAGCCGTTCGGCAACGCGGTGTTCTCGGCCCTGGCCAACGACCTGACCGGCCAGAGTGTCGGCGTGCTGGGTTGCGGCCCCATCGGGCTGTTTTCCATCGCCATCGCTAAAGCGTCGGGCGCTTCACGGGTTGTCGCCTCGGACGTGAACGACTACCGCCTCGACCTTGCGCGCAAGATGGGCGCGGACGAGGTCTTTAAGCCAGAACTCGGCACAGGCGAAGAGACGGCCGTCTGGCTGGCCCAGTCGGACGGCTACGGGGTGGACATAGTCCTGGAGATGAGCGGGGCCCCGGCAGCGATAGACGGGGCGTTCAAAGGCGTGCGCCGGGGTGGCTACGTCAACCTGTTTGGAATTCCGTCCAAGCCCGTACTGATTGACGTGGCCGAGGACATGATTTTTAAGAACCTGACGGTTCTGGCCCTCAACGGCAGGCGCATATTCGAGACCTGGTACAAGACCCGGCTGCTACTGGAGACGGGCGTGGTGGACCTGGCACCGTTGGTTACCCACCGCATGCCACTGGAGGGCGTCGCCGAGGCGATGGACCTGCTAGCCAGCGGCGAAGCGGGGAAGATAGTGCTGCTTCCCCAACTTCTTTAGAGCTTGACGGCTACTACGTCGAGCCAGTTGCGGGTCGTGTGGGAGATCTTCATCTCTTCGAACGTCTCGCGAACCGCCTTTTTCAGCGCCAGGGAGGCCTTGTCGAGCGGCACGCCGGGCATTGCTCCCTCGATGAAGTCGGAGAACGCCGAGATGTCCAGCCACCCCTGCAAGGGCACCTTGACCGCGTCGACCTTTTCCTTGGCTATTTTGAAGCCGTGGTTCTCCAGAAGGTCCCTGTAGTCCTGGACTGTTAGCTGCTTGCGGGACTCGACTTTTTCCAGCCGCTGGATGGACAGGCCGTGTTCTCGGCGAAGTATGCGCTGCGCCTTGAACATCCACTTGCGGAAAAAGAGGCGGGTGGCCTCGTCGACCGGTCCTTCGTAGAAGGAGGTGTTGAACACCAGCTTGCCGCCAGGCTTGATGGTGCCAGCGATGCGGTCCAGCAACTCGCCCTTGTCCGGGACGTAGTGGATGGCGTTACAGAAAAACACCACGTCTACCTTGTCCTTGATGGCGTCGGAGACGTGCTCTACCTGGCTGTGCACGAACATGACGGCCGTGTCGCGGACGTCTTTCAGGTCGGCAACGGCCTGCTTCAGGGCTGTGGCCGAATGGTCGACGCCGATTATGACGGTGTCGCGGGCGTCCCTCAGGTTGGCGATGATGCGACGCGTAACCAGGCCTGTGCCGCAGGCCAGGTCGACGATGCGCTCGCCGTCCTTGACCTCGGCAAGCTCGATGAGCCTGTCGGTCAGCTTCTGGTAGAAGGGGTTGGCCGAAAACGCCGCGAAGTTAAATTCTTCGTTGCTCATGAGACTCCTAATGCCCGACGGCCGGGGTGCCCGCCACTGCCGCCAATTCACATCCACACCAAACCAAGGTCGCGGGCTTACCCCGATTATAACCCGAGTGTCTTCACTAGTTGGAAACTAGTTGCCAGCGTCCAGCCCAAGGCCCTTGAGAATGCCGGGGATCTGAGCCCGCTCTTCGTCGGTTAGGGGCATGAACGGCGCGGTGACGTGGCCGGTTTCGATGACGCCCATATACACCAGGGCTGCTTTGAGACCGGAGTAGACGGAGCCCGGTACGCTGCTGCCGCTCTGGCCCAGCGTTTGCAGTTTGAGACCGGCCATGATCTGCGCGTCGCACGTCCGGGCCGTTTCGGTGTCCCCAACGCGGCCCGCTTCCCACGCCCGTGACAGGATGGCCGGGATGGCGTTGGCCAGGCCAGGGATGATGCCTTGTGCGCCGATGGTCGCGCCAGTTGTCGCACGAAGCATGGTGCCCAGCGTTGAAACCAGTTCGAACCCTTTACTGGCTCGCAGGACGTGCAATTCGGCCAGCAGCTCACCCTCTCCGGAACTGTCTTTGATGCCTTCGACGACACCTTCTAAGGCCAGATCGGCCACGGTGGCCGGTGCTACGGGCGTTTTGTGCATTTGGGGGATGTTGTACACCCACACCGGGGTGCCGAGGGCGTCGCTAATTAGCCTGTAGTGGGTCTTTAGCTCTTCCTGGGAGTGCGGGTAGTAGTAGGGGGGCGTTGCGGCGACAGCACCGACCTGGCCCACGACCTTGCGGCCAAGCTCAATTGTGAGAGCGGTGCTGGGCATGGTGATGTTGGCGATGACGGGTACGCGACCCGACGCCTGGTCGGCCACGATTTCGATGCTGGCGATACGCTCAGACTCGGTAAATGACGCGAACTCGGCGGTGGTGCCGGAGGCCCACAGGCCGGAGACGCCGTTGTCGATCTGGTAGTCCACCAGGCTGCGGAGAGATGGCTCGTGCACCTTTTCGTCCGGCGTGATGGGGGTGAGTAGAGGGGTTATTACGCCGTGAAAGTCGCTAGAAGGCATTTGTGCGCTCCCGAAAGAAAAACCTTGTTACAAAGAGAGAGCCGGAGCGATGCCCCGGCTCCCTGCCAGATCAGAACGTTACCAAAGGGCTCAGTGACTTGCTGCCATAGCTCCCTAGCTGCCGTCTTGCTTCCAAAGGGCGTCCATGACCGCACCCGGGTTCATGGGAAGCACTTCCATGCGTACCCCGACGGCGTCATGAATGGCGTTTGCCAGCGCTGCCGGGGGCGGCACTATGCAGACTTCACCGACGCCTCGTACGCCGTAAGGATGACCGGGGTTGGCCACCTCTACGACGATGGTGTCGATCATGGGAAGGTCCAGCGCCGTGGGCATGCGGTAGTCTAGGAAGCTGGCGTTGTCGAGGTGACCGTCCTTGGAGTAATAGTACTCCTCGTTCAGGCCCCAACCGATGCCCTGCACGGCCCCGCCCTGCAACTGTCCCTCGACGTAGCTGGGGTGTACGGCCTTGCCCGCGTCCTGGGCGATGGTGAAGCGCAGTACGTCGACCTTGCCGGTCTCCGGGTCCACTTCTACGTCGGCCACGGTGACTGCGAACGCGCCGCCAACACCCGGGGGGTTGACTGCGCCTCTGCCGACGATTGGGCCGCCGGTCTCGTTTAGCTGGGCCGACAGGTCTTTGAAGCTCATGTTCAGCTCGGTGTCGGTCTTGGAGCGCAGGACGCCCTCTTCCATTTCGACCGAGTCGGGGTCTACGCCCCAGATCTTGGCGGCCCTGTCTACGAGCTGTCGCTTGACGTCGTTGGCGGCCTCATATGCCGCCCATCCCGTCGCAAAAGTCGTGCGGGAGCCGCCCGTACCAAAGGAGAAGCCGATGGAGTCGGTGTCGACCACCGACGGGTTGACCTCTTCCATGGAGATGCCGAGCACTTCCGCCGCTTGCATGGCGATGGCGGCGCGGCTACCTCCGATGTCCGGGCTGCCCTCGAGGAGATTGATTGTCCCGTCGGCGTTAACGCTGATGGTAGCTGCGGACTGCAGGCCCGCGTTGAACCAGTAGCCGAAGGCGAGTCCCCTGCCTACTTTTCCGCCGTTTTTGGCGAGTGTTAACGGTGCGTTCCAGTGATCGTGGGCCTTGACCGCTTCGAGGGTCTCGATGCCGCCGATTTTGGGGTTTACGGGACCGTCTGCCCTTCGTGTGCCCTCTTTGGAGCAGTTCTGCAGCCGGAATTCCAGAGTGTTGATGCCGAGCTTTTCGCAGATTTCGTCCACGACGGTCTCGGCGGCCATTGCTGCGTGAGTAGCACCGGGGGCGCGATATGCGGCCGTCTTGGGCTTATTGACGACGACGTCGAAGCCGTCGATGACGACGTTGGGAATGTCATAGGCGGCGAAAACGCACATTGCGCCAGCGTCTACGGGGGAGCCGGGGAAGGCACCTGCCTCGAAGGCCAATTCGGCCTTGGCGGCGGTTATTTTTCCTTCTTTGGTGGCGCCAATTTTCACTCGCATATGCGAGCCGGGCGTCGGGCCGGAACCCTCGAAGACCTCTTTACGGGTCATGGTGATTTTGACCGGCTGGCCAGATTTTTTGGACAGCAGGACTGCTGCTAATTCGTGGTACAGGGGGAACTTGCCCCCGAAGCCGCCGCCAATTTCCATGGGCGTGACCCGAACCTGCGACTGGGGCAGGTCGAGGGCCAAGGCGATGGCGTCTCGGAACTGGAACGGGCCCTGGGTGCTCATGTACACGTGCACCCGGTTGTCGTCGTTCCAAAGGGCGGTGATGTTCAAGGGCTCGATGTAGCCCTGGTGCACGGTGGCGGTGTCGAACTCACGCTCGACAACGACGTCGGCATCGGCGAAGCCTTTTTCCGGGTCGCCCATTTTGTGCTGGAAGTGGTTGGCAACGTTGGTGTTGCGGTCGGTCTTGTTGCCGAACTCGGTGGTGAACAGGTCGGCGTGCAGTACCGGCGCGCCGTCTTTCATGGATTCGCCGACGGTCAAGACGGCGGGCAGCACTTCGTAGTCCACCTCGATGAGGCCGATGGCCTCTTCTGCAACGTGGGTGCTGACTGCTGCGACAGCGGCAACGGCGTGGCCGCTGTACAGGACTTTGCCCCTGGCGATGGCGTTGTTGCGCAGGTACTTCATCGGTTGAGGGCCAAGGCCGAAGTCGGCCGGGTCGGTCTCGCGAGTATTGGGCATGTCCGCGCCGGTGACGACTGCCATTACGCCGGGCAGTGCCTCGGCTTTTGACGTGTCGATGGACTTGATGTTGGCGTGAGCGTGGGGGCTACGCAGCACCTTGGCGTACAGCAGCCCGGTGGCGTTGTAGTCGCCGCCGTATTTGGCTCTGCCGGTTACTTTGTCGGCACCGTCCGGTCGGATGGGCCGTGTTCCGACGACTTTGAACTCTTGGGTCGAAAGGACCTGGTTCGGGTCGTAAGTGGTGGTCATTGTTTCTAAAGGCTCCTTTTGGCGTCCCTGTTAGGGTCTCTGGCGCCACCTCCGGCTATTGCCGGGAGGAAATGCACTTCGCTGGTCTCTCCGACCTCGGCGAGGACCCCGATGGGGCTGACCTCGCCATCTACTGCAACAGTTATGTTCCCCTTCAGTCGAAACCCGTCCATTAGACGGGTCTTCATCCCAGGGTATTCGCCCTCTAGGGCGTTGATGATGTCTCGCACAGTGCTACCGGGCGTATCAACGGTTTGTTGACCGCCCGTTAGGTCCTGCATGAGTGACGGTATGAAGACTGTAGCCATCTACTCCCTACTCCGCCTGTATTCCTATGCTCGGCTCGATTGGGTCCCGGTCTGGACGCCTATTAGCTCGCCCCAGCGGCCCAACTGGCTTCCATTATTGCCACCGAATTGATCGGAAGGGATGTCATGCGCCTGCCGGTGGCGTCCTGGATCGCGTTGGCAATAGCTGCCTGCGGCGAAACTATGGGCGCCTCACCAACGCCTCGCACCCCGTACGGGTGTCCGGGGTTGGCTACTTCGACGATGACCGTATCGATCATGGGAATATCGAGGGTTGTGGGCATGCGGTAGTCCAGGAAGCTGGCGTTGTCCATTTTGCCGTCCTTGGAGTAGTAGTACTCCTCGTTCAGCGCCCAGCCGATGCCCTGGACGGCCCCGCCCTGCATTTGGCCTTCTACGTAGCTGGGGTGGATGGCCTTGCCCGCGTCCTGAACCATGGTGAAGCGCAGTACGTCGGTCTTGCCAGTTTCCGGGTCTACTTCGACATCGACTATCTGGCCAGCGAAAGACGCCCCGGCACCGGCCGGGTCGACTGCGGCACGCCCGATGATGGGCTCGCCGGTGGCGTTGATCTGGGCGGCCAGTTCCTTGAACGTCATGTTCAGTTCAGTGTCGGTCTTGGAGCGGATGACGCCGTCGACCATTTCCACCGAGTCCGGGTCTACGCCCCAGATTTTGGACGCTCGGGCGACTACCTGTCGCTTCACGTCGTTGGCCGCCTCGTAGGCCGCCCAACCGGTGGCGAAGGTGGTACGGCTGCCGCCTGTGATGGCCGTGTAACCGATGGAGTCGGTATCGACGACCTGCGGGTGAACCTCTTCAGCGGTGATGCCCAGGACTTCGGCCGCGTGCATGGCAATCGATGCACGGCTGCCGCCGATGTCGGTCGAGCCTTCGATGAGGTTGATGGTGCCGTCGTTGTTAACGGTTATGTTGCATGAGGATGCGAAACCAATGTTGAACCAGAACCCGATGGCCACGCCGCGTCCCGTCTTGCCGCCGTTTTTGGCGGGGGTGATGGGGGCAGAGTAGTGATTGTGCGCCTTCATGGCGTCGAGCACCTCTACGCAACCGATGCGCGGGTGGATGGGTCCGTCCGCACGACGCACGCCCTCTTTGGCGGCGTTCATGAGACGGAATTCGATGGGGTCGATGTTCAACTTCTCGGCCAGCTCGTCGACTATCTGCTCGGCAGCGAATGCGGCGTTGGGCGCCCCAGGGGCCCGGTAAGCAGCGGTCTTGGGCTTGTTAACGACGACGTCGTAGCCGTCGATTACGACGTTGTCCACGTTGTAGGCGGAGAACACACACATGGCAGCAGCACCAACGGGTGAGCCAGGGTATGCGCCCGCCTCCAACTGAAGGTCGGCCGATGCGGCGACGATTTTGCCTTCTTTGGTTGCGCCCATTTTGATGGTTATGTGGGAGCCGGCGGTGGGGCCGGTGCCCTCGAATACCTCTGCCCTGGACATGACGATTTTGACGGGTTTGTTGCCGGCCTTCTTGGAGAGCAGTGCGGCCACGGGCTCGCCGTAGACGTTGATTTTGCCGCCGAAACCGCCGCCGATTTCCATTGGCGTCGCCCGGACTTTGGAGACCGGGACCGCCAGCGCCTCAGAAACGGACGCTCGGACGACGAACGAACCCTGGGTGCTGGAGTAGATGTGGATGCGGTCGTCGTCGTTCCACAGCGCAGTGACGTTGTGGGGCTCGATGTAGCCCTGGTGCACTGTTTTGGTGTCGAAGGACCGCTCAATGACCACGTCGGCACCGGCGAACCCCTTGTCGAGGTCGCCCATTTTGTGCTGGAAGTGGTCGGCAATGTTGGACTTGCGACCGGTGTCTTTGCCGAATTCTTGGGTTGTCAGGTCGGCAAGCAAAATGGGTGCGTCGTCGGCCATGCCCTCGGGGGCTGTGAAGACGGCGGGCAGAACTTCGTAGTCCACCTCGATCAGGGCGATAGCCTCTTCGGCTATGTGGGGGCTGGTGGCGGCGACTGCCGCGATGGCGTGGCCCCGGTAGAGGACTTTGTCGCCTGCTAGCAGATTGCCCCGGAAGCGGTCCATGGGCTGGGCGCCCAGCCCGAAGTCTGCGGTGTCTTTGGTCGGAGGAAAGTCCTTTGACGTGACGACGGCTTTTACGCCGGCGAGCGCCTCTGCCTTAGAGGTGTCGATGGACTTGATGCGCGCATGGGCGTGCGGGCTGCGCAGAGTCTTTCCGTGCAGCAGCCCGGAAGCCGTGTAGTCGGCACCGTACTTGGCGCGGCCCGTGACCTTGTCGGCACCGTCGTGACGGATGGGCCGGGTGCCGACTACCTTGAAAGTTTCGTTCGAAAGAACCTGGTTGGGCTCGTAGGTGGTTGTCATCGTCTCCCCTGTAGCTCGCTCGGGTGTACTCGTTCGGGCCCCGGTGGGCCCACCTCCGCCTCGACTGCGTCGACGCTCTTTCCTTCGAGCAATTCTTTACTTGTTTGGTCTAGTATCTACCAAATCAGGCTGTTGTACCTGCCATGCGGCCAGCGGCGTCGATTACTGCACGCACGATCTTGTCGTAGCCGGTGCAGCGGCACAGGTTGCCCGCGAGCCACATGCGGATGCGGTCTTCGGACGGGTTGGGCTCTTTTTCCAGTAGCGCCTTGGACGCTACGAGGAAGCCCGGTGTGCAAATGCCGCACTGCAGCGCAGCGTGCTCTAGGAACGCCTGCTGGATGGGGTGCAAGCCCTCGGGGGATGCGATGCCCTCTACTGTGCCGATGCTCGCGCCCTCGGCCTCGACGCCGAGAACCAGGCAACTGTCGACGATACGCCCGTCCATGTTGACGGTGCATGCGCCACAGTTGCCGTCGTTGCAGCCCTCTTTCGCTCCGGTGAGCTGGACTACGTCCCGCAGGACTTCGAGCAGGCTCTGGCGTGGCTCACACAGGAACTCCACGGCCTCGCCGTTCAATGTTGTTGTTACGTGGACCTTCTTGCCGGACATTTAGTTGGCCTCCCGCGCGCGCTCAATGGCGGTGTGAAGCGCCCTGCGGGTGAGGACCTCGCAGAGGTGCTTTCGGTATTCGACTGTGCCGCGCATGTCCGTAATTGGAGTGGCGGCGTCTTTCGCCGCGTTCGCGGCTGCCTGTATGTTCGCGTCCGTTGGCTCTTTACCCGCCAGGGCTGCACCAGCGGCCTCGACGAAGAGGGGTGTGGGCGCGACCGACGAGAGGGCTACTCTGGCGGACTTTATGGTCCCGTTGTTCAGGGTTACCGAGACGCCAGCGCCGACGACGGCGATGTCCATCTCGTTCCTGGGGATGAACCGAACGTAGCGGGCGCCGAAACCTTTGGCCGGGGCGGGTACGTTAATGGACACCAGTATTTCGTCGTCTGCCAGCTGGGTCCTTCCGGGACCGGTGCAGACGTCTTCTGCGGGGATGTCGCGCGAGCCGTTGGGCCCGACGACCTTCGCCGTGGCGCTATGGGCGATTAGCGCGGGAATGCCGTCTCCGCTGGGAGCGGCGTTTACCAGGTTGCCGCCAAGAGTTGCGCGACCCTGTATCTGGATGCCACCGATGAGCGTCGCGGAGTCCATCAACCCGGGGTACGCCGCAGCTATGGCTTCGTCGCCGTAGAGCTTGTAGCAGGGAACAGCCGCTCCCAAGATCAAGCCGTTGGTCGAGTCGTACGAAAGGACGTTCAGCTCTTCGATGTGCTTGGCGTCGATAACGGCGTCAAGCTCGTACTTGCCGCCTCGCATTTGGACGAGCAGGTCGGTGCCGCCGCCCAACAATCGGGCCTTCCCTTTGTACTTACTCAGTAGTCCTATGGCTTCATCGACAGATGAGGGCCTGTGATAGTCAATCCACTTCAATGGTCCGCCTCCTTGGCGTGGTTCTCACAGATTCAGCGACGAAGCGTGCGCACCGGAACGCGAAGAACCCGGAGCTAGCCGGGACCGCGTAGATGAGTACCCCTTACCGCCGTGCCGGGCCCTCCTCGGACCCGAAAACCGCGGCCAGTATACCAGACGAGTTGAGGGCACAACAATGGAGCGTTTCCGTGGACGTTTCGGGGGGCAACGGCTGCCCACGCCAACCCGACCCGCGCGGCCCCCATGTTGGGCCGGGCCGGGCCGATGACGCGCGCTAAATGCATTAAGGAACGTTCAATTTCTTGGGGCTCACAAAGTGCAAACGAAATTGTTGGCTGGCCGTCATAGACTCGTTAGACAGGCCGGATAATGTGTAAAAAGTCGGACGTTTCAACTACCCCAAATGACCATGAGATTCGACATATCGCCCGGGACGTTCTCGGCCCTGGTAGTGGACGACGAACCACGTAGAGGGGTGGAAGTGCGTGTCGGTTGGGTCGGGAGATTGGGCGGTGGAGGAGGCTCAACGCGCGCACTACGACGCTGTTTTCCTGGACCTGGTTATGCCTGGGATGCATGGTCCAGAGGCGCTTTTAGCAATTAAGGCAGCCGACCCCACGACCAGGGTCGTGATTATGACCGGTTATCCGGATTCGGCTCTTATGATGGACGCCCGCAGGTTTGAACCAGACGGGCTGCTGGTAAAGCCTTTCGGCCGAGACGAGGTCCGCTCCGTTCTCACGGGCATCATGGACTCGGCTCAATAACGGCGGGCGAAGCTACTAGCGGCCAGCGGTAAATGTGGGCCTGGGCACCTGGGCTCGCCAGTCGAGGCGCGAGTCGGGATCCGTCGCATAGAGGGGACGGAGGGCGTGCAGCACTTCCTGTGCGGCCCGCCTGCCCGATTCCAGAGCGCCGTGCACACCGGTGGCGTTGCCGTTGGTCGAAGTAGCTTCCCCGGCCCAAAACAGTGGCGGCGTCGGCCAGGCCAGTTCTTCGCGTAGGGCCTGTCCGCCCACCTGGGCCACGCTGAGGCTGCCACCGGCGTAGGGGTCGGCGGTCCAGTCCCATACCTCTAGCTGCACTATCTCGGCTTCGATATCTATGCCTGGGAACATGTCAGCAAGGTCGGCCAAGAAGGCCGACTTCACTGCATCTTCGTCGCCACTCAATTCCGCACCGCGCAGGCCGATCATGGCGCTGAGTACGGGCGGGCCGGGGCGGTCCCAAAACAGGGACTCCCAGCCGTGGAAGACCGAGTCGACGTTTCTGAAACCGGCTACGTTGCCGAGGCTGTCTTCCCACCACGCCCGTTTGAACTCGGCAAATGCCTTGATGGTGGGGCCCATTACCAGGCCTTCGATTGACTCGGCTTTGCCTTTTGGCAGCTCGGGCTGGAAGGAAACGCCGGCAGCCTGTAACACTCCTACCGGCAGGGTTATTAGGCCGGTGGCCGCCCTGTGCTCACCGGAGGGAGTTGTGACGGTCACGCCCGGGCCGTCGTCGCTCCAGTCAATAGCCGTCACAGGGGTGTCCAGGCGTATGCGCGCCTCGAAAGACCCCGCCATGCGCCGCCATAGCTCGCTGTAGCCCTCGACGATGGCGAAGTTGGGCAGGCCGGTGCCGTTGAAGCGCAGGGCTTCGGCCGCGGCACGAGACGAAAGCTGGTCGGGAGGGATGGGGCACAGGACGTTGAATCGCCCGTCGGCCGCCGCTAGTTGATCGCCCTGGAGACCTGCGTCCACGAGGGCCTGATGGACCGATATGTCGTCGGACTTCGTGTCCCCGAAACGGTGAACCAGGGCGTCCATTAGAAGGCGATAGGCCTCTTTACGCAGTGCGTCGCCACCGGTCCACTGGCCGCCAGCGAAGACCGCGTCCACGCCCTTGATGCCGGGCACGAGATAGTGAGTGGTCATGCCGTGGCGAAGCAGGTATTCCCAGGTCGTGATGGTGGGGCCGTGTATCTGCTGGGCACCCCGCTCGATGGGCGTGCCGTCCGAAAGCGCTCCGCTCTGGGCCCTGCCGCCCAGGACGTGCTGGGCTTCGAGCAATACGAAGTCGGCACCAGCCTCGGACAGGGTGGTGGCGGCGGCCAGGCCTGCCGGGCCACCGCCAATAATTACGCAGTCAAGCAATGCGAGAAGGGGTCATGGAGGACAGATTTGGAGGCACTAGGGAGCCCACACCTCTACTTCGGTGGTTACACCACGCTGGTCGCCGTCGGTGGAGTTACCGCCGATAACCAGGACTCTGCCGTCATTAAGCAGTGTCATCGAGTGCGCATAGCGGGTCTCGACCATGTTTGCACCGGTGGTCCAGGTGTCGGTGGCCGGGTCGAACAGGTCCGTTGTTGCGACCTTGCCGACGCCACCGGAGACCATGACTCGGCCGTCGGCCAACAGCACGGCGGCGTGCTCGGCCCGCCACTCAGACAGTGGGGCCAGCGTTGTCCAGGTGTTGGTTTCCGGGTCGTAGATTTCGGTCAGCGTCACCTTCCCTTTGCCGCCCGTTATCAGCACCCGGCCGTCAGGTAACAAGGTAGCGGTGTGCGCAGAGTGGGCGGCCTGCGTGGGTGCGCCCTCTTCCCATAAGCCCGTTGCCGGGTCCCATATTTCAGGTGTCTTGATGTATGGCGAGTCGCGCTTGCCGCCACCTACCACCAGCACCCGACCGTCATTAAGCAATGTCACGGTGTGCAGAGCCCGAGCCTCGTTGAGCGCTCCGGCGGCTGTCCATGTGTCGGTCGCCGGGTCGTAGATTTCCGCCTCGGCGACGAGCACAAGGTCGTTGGTCTCGCCCGCTACCACCATTATTCGGCCGTCTTGGAACATTACCGAGCCGTGTCGCCAGCGCCCTATGGACATGGGAGCGACCTCTGTCCAGGTGTCGGCAGCGGCGTCGTAAACCTCGGAGCTGACAAGCGGCTCCTGCCTCAGCGCCGATCCACCGATGACGATGACCCGGCCGTCGAGCAAAAGGTGGCCGGTCGGAGCCTCCCGCACGGTTGAGAGAATGGCGGAGTCGGTCCACTCGCCAGTTGCCGGATCGTAGATGGCGGTCGCCTCAATGGACGACGCTTTCCAGGCGGACGCACCGCCGCGGCTCTTACCCGCGATGGCCATGACCCTGCCGTCCGCCATTCTGACGGCGGCGTGGTATCCGCGGGCGTCCACCATTTTGTCGGTGGCGACAAATTTGCCGGGTCCGGCCGGGGTGACCTTGGCCGTGTCGGAGCCAACGGTGTCACTTGCGGTCTCTCCGCCGGAGGGCGCAGCCGCGTCGCTTGTACATGCGACCGCCACGGTCAATAAAAGAGCCACAATAAGGAAAGATGCGGGTAATGCGGACCTGCGCATTTCTGCCTCCCGGTGCTGTCCGCCCCCATGAACATGCTTACGACATGTGCCTAAAACATGCAGGGGACGGCCTTTTCGTTTATCTTTTTACCTTCAGAATTCTTGAGGGTGCGTAGTCTAACCCATTCCGAGCGGGACTCGTCCGCGCCCGACTAAACCGGGGTCTACGGCCGATGCTGTGGTACGCTTTCGGCCAATTTTGACGACACTAATTTTTGCGCCCCCAATTTCGGCGATTAGGAGGAACTTATGGGCACCGTGACTGGCAGCTACCTGATAGCACGCACGCTGAAAGAGGAAGGGGTAGAGGTGCTGTTCTACCTGATGGGCGGTCCTAACTTCGACCTGGTTATGGCGGCCCAGGATCTGGGCATAAAGACGGTCGATTTTAGGCATGAGCAGGCCGCTGCCTTCGCCGCCCACGCCTACGCCCGCGTTACCGGCAAGCCCGGCGTCTGCACCGCCGCTTCCGGCCCCGGCACCCTGAACTTGCTGACCGGCGCTTACACGGCGTCTATCGACTGCGCTCCCATGATCATCCTGGGCGGTGCCGGGCCGGTGCACGAGATAAGCCGGGGGGCGTTCCAAGAGGTCGACCAGATGGGCATTTTCGAGCCCCTGTGCAAGTACGTGCACCAGCCCACGCAGGCCGCTCGCTACCCGGAAATTATCAGCACTGCTTTCAGGCAGGCTACGTCCGGCAAGCCGGGAGTCGTCTACATAGACTGCGGCGCGGACGTGCTGTACGAAGAGGTGGAAGAGGACGAGGCGATAAGGCCTAGCAGGGCCGTCGAAAGGTCCAAACCGGCCGCAGATCCCGCAGCCATAGATAAGGCAGTAGACATGCTCGCGAGCGCAGAACGCCCAATTGTGTTCGGCGGTGGCGGCGTGTTTTTCTCTGGCGGAGCTTCGGAGTTCGAGCGCTTTGTGGACGTTACTTCTACGCCCTTTTACACGGCACCCATGTCGCGCGGGCTGGCACCGGAGGACCAC
Organism: Dehalococcoidia bacterium; assembly: GCA_963579815.1. GTDB lineage: Bacteria > Chloroflexota > Dehalococcoidia > Lucifugimonadales > UBA2962 > CAUZIR01. The sequence continues at coordinate 647 of CAUZIR010000001.1, read as the reverse complement.
CCGCTGGCGTTCCCGGCCTCGCGCAGCACGGCTATAAGGGAGGCGGACGTGGTGCTGGTGGTGGGCACACGACTGAACTGGATGATGCAGTACGGCGGCCGCTTTGCTCGCGACGCCAAGATCATCCAGATAGACATTGATGCGACCGAGATTGGCCACAACCGGGACTGCGAGCTGGGCATCGTCGCCGACGCCGGGGTGGCGTTACGCCAGCTTACCGACGCCGCAGAGGCGCGCAGCACCGACTTCGCTGGCAGGCGCGAGTCGCCATGGGTGAGCAAGCTGTCGGACTATCAGGACAAAAAGTCTGGACAGATGCAGGAACTGCTGACCTCGTCCCAGTCGCCCATTCACCCGCTGAGGCTGTGCAACGAGATAAACAATTTCCTCGACCGCGACGCGATTGTGTCGGTGGACGGTAACGAGATTCTTCACTTCGCTCGCCAGTCGATCAACACTTACGTGCCCGGCCATCGGCTCAACTCCGGCGTTACCGGGACGATGGGTGTGGGCCTGCCCTACGGCATGGGGGCCAAGCTGGCCAAGCCCGACACGCAGGTGCTGGTGCTGCACGGCGACGGGTCCATGGGCATGAATGCGATGGAGTTGGACACTCTGGTGCGCTTCAATCTCCCGGTAGTTACGGT